>JACMMN010000255.1 GCA_014379075.1 Pyrinomonadaceae bacterium
GCTGCTTCGATTCGTCCCAGCCGTGATAGAGCAGGCCGGTTTTCGGATCGCGGGCGTGCTTTTCCATCCAGACGAATTGATTAGCGATGTCGCTCCAATTGTCTTCGCCAAACACCGATGAGTACTCGGCGTAAAAAGGCTCGCCCATATAAAGGCCGTCAAGCCACATCTGGTTCGGATAGATCTTTTTGTGCCAAAAACCGCCTTCGTTCGTTCGCGGATGCGTCTTTAGCTGCGACCGGAAAAGATCGGCCATTTTTTTATACTTTTCCTGTCCGGTAATGCGATAAAGCGTGAGCATTGCCCGGCCCGGCGTGATATGGTCGATATTGTATTCTTCGAGGTGGTAATCCTTGTGATCTCCTTTTTCGTCGATCCAGTGATCCATTCCTTTCTGAATATGGCGGAAATACTTGGCATCGCCTGTCGCATACCAAACGGCCTCGATCCCTTTCAGAACGACGCCCTGATCGTACGTCCATTTCGGGGGAATTCCGGGCTGATTCCGGCTATCCACCCAGATTCGGTTCATCGCCGTATCCGCAAGCTGTTCGGAAAGCGGTTTGGTTTGGGCAGTTGCGCACACCGCAAGTATCGTAAATACAATGATTTGTAAAAATATCTTTTTGATTGGCATAGCAGTAATGTCTTATTTCAAATACTTTCGCAACGCGATCTTATTTTCTTTGATCTCTTGAACGACCAGTTTAGCCATTTCTTCGGCTCCAAGCGGTGAAAAATGCGTATTGTCCTCGACTCCGTTCGGATAATTTGGGTTTTCACCGGCCTTTAACTGCAAAAATAGTTTTCTTGAATTTTCCACACCGTATTTTTTGATCAAAGCTTCACTCGAGCGATGCAGATCAATAAGCGGCACTTTTTGATCTGCAGAGACATTGCGGACAATATCGGGATATTCTCCGTGCGTATCGTAGAACTTGCCTTCCGCATCGAAACGCCTTCGCATCACCGACGTAAGCAAAACGGGGAATGCCTTCTTCGCCCGCACTTCCGCCACAAACTTTATTAAATTCTTTCTAAAATCTTCCGGCGGCGTATATCGTTCGCCTTTGTCTTTCGACGCATCGTTATGCCCGAACTGTATGAATACATAATGGCCTTTTTCCAACGAATCAATCATTGCCTGCCAACGCCCTTCGGAAATAAAGGTCTTTGTGCTTCGCCCGTTTTGAGCGCGGTTGTCGATCTTTATCTGGCAATCTATGAAATGCTGGCTGAACATTTCACCCCACCCGGTTTCCGGACGCTTTTCGGGAAGCTTCACCGACATTGTTGAATCGCCCGCAAGAAATATCGTCACCTTTTCATTTTGAGCAAAAGTTTGGGCGGCAAACATAACGGCAATTAAAAATGGAATTAGATAAGGTCTCATGCTAGTTTCTTACTAGTTCGCTCACTACTTTTCCGCCGACCTTCACGTTGTCGAGCTTTATTCCACGCACGTTCTTCACAATGCTTGGATTTTTCACCGTGCCGAACGTACAGTTGCGCATCGTTACTTCATAGATCGGGGCGTTGTCGAATCCCTGCAGATCGACTGCCCGGTTAGCGGTTTCGCAGGTCAAGCCTTCCACCACGTAATTGCGCACTACCGGAATGTGGCCGCCTTTTTGACCTTCTTCATAATTAAAATCTATCTCGACCACGGCTTTTGAAACCTGGCCGACCGTAATATTGCGGAAATAGAAATTTTCGAGTTTGCCGCCGCGCGAAGCATTATTTTTTACGCGAAGAGCCGTCCAGAGATCGGGGCTGTCCATCCTACAGTTTTCGGCAAATAGATTGCGGACGCCGCCGGAGATTTCGCTGCCGACGGTGATTCCGCCGTGGCCGTCCTTCATTATGCAGCCGCGGACGATAATATTTTCGGTCGGGATATTGAGCCGTCGGCCGTCAGCGTTCCGGCCGGATTTGATCGCTATGCAATCGTCGCCGGTATCGAAATAACAGTTTTCGATCAGCACATCTTTGCACGATTCCGGGTTGCAGCCGTCGTTATTTGGGCCGTGGGTCGAGATCCGCAGCTTCCGTACCGTGACGTTTTCACATAAGACCGGATGAACTTCCCACATCGGCGAACGCAGAATTGTAACGCCTTCGATCAGCACATTTTTGCATTTGTACGGCTGGATAAATTGCGGGCGAAGATATGATTCTGGCCCAAAGACGCGATCCTTTACCGGGACCCCGTCGTCCATCATTTTATAAAGCTTTGCACGCCCTGCACGCTGGTTCGGCATTCCTTCCTTCCAGCCGTGCTCTTTTTGGCCTTTCCAGTACCACCAATGCGTGTGGTCGCTTTGCCCGTCGAGCGTTCCTTCGCCGGTGATCGCTATATTTGACTGCTCGAAAGCATAAATGAATGGTGAATAATTCATGCATTCCATGCCTTCCCAACGCGAAAAGACGAGCGGCAGATACTGTTTTTCGTCCTGCGAAAATTTAACGGTCGCGCCTTTGGAAATGTGCAGGTTTACATTCGATTTGAGATGGATCGCACCGGTCAAAAACTCGCCCTTTGGCACGACAACGCGTCCGCCGCCAGCTTTATTACAGGCGTCGATCGCTTTCGCAAATGCGGCGGTGCAATCGGTTTTACCATCGGCGACGGCTCCAAAATTCGTGATCTTAAAATCTCTTTTTGGAAATTTCGGCGGCTTTATTCGTGAAAGAATTTGCGGATAGACTGTATCCCAAGCAGATTTCGCCTGTCCGAATGCAAGCTGCGGCATAAGTGCGAGTCCGGCCGAGCCGATCACAAAAGTTTTCAGAAATTCACGTCTATCATTCATAAAACAAAAACTATTTGAGTTTCGCCTTCCAATTGGGATAACTCTTCTCGATCAAATCTCGCGGACCGTCAACGTACCAGGCGTAACCGTTGCGGCGCTCGGCCTCGATCTGAGTTACATCGTAGCGAATGATCGCGTCTCGGCCGATAAATATCGGCTTCATCGTTTCGATTTGATAAAATCGCGCCCATATCGGCGGTGCATTCGCATCTTTGATGACGGTGTTTTCGCCTTTGATCTTTTCCCAGCGAAGTCCGGTTAGTTTATTTGTTTCGAACCATTTTAGCGCCGAATCGATGGCTTCGATGATTTCTGGTGTTGGTTTGGAATCGAGCATCAGAAATTTTACGATCCCGACGCTTTCGCCTGCGGTCAGTGAAACTGGTTCGAACTTGCGGGCCGCAACGGGTTTGAACGTGACTTCGTCATGCTGTGCCGCCCAAACCGTCTTTTTACCGCCGATCTCTATCTGCGTTTTCAGCAATACAGGAATTGCA
>JACMMN010000256.1 GCA_014379075.1 Pyrinomonadaceae bacterium
GTCAATCCGGACGAAGTCGTGGCGCTTGGGGCCGCGGTTCAGGCCGGTGTATTAGGCGGCGAAAAGACTGATATTCTGCTTCTCGACGTGACGCCTTTGAGCCTCGGAATCGAAACTCTCGGCGGCGTATCGACACAGATGATCACGCGAAATACGACTATCCCTACGCGAAAGAGCGAGATCTTCTCCACAGCTTCGGACAATCAGACATCGGTCGAGGTCCACGTTTTACAGGGCGAACGGCCGCTGGCGACCGACAATAAAACGCTCGGCAAGTTCCACCTGGTGGGCATTCCGCCCGCACCGCGCGGCGTTCCGCAGGTGGAGGTGACGTTCGATATTGATGCAAATGGTATCGTAAATGTCTCGGCCAAGGACGTCGGCACCGGACGCGAGCAGAAAATCACGATCACCTCATCGTCGGGTCTTTCAAAGGAAGAAATCGACAAAATGATGAAGGAAGCCGAGTCACACGCTGGCGAAGACGAGAAGAAAAAAGCCGAGATCGAGGCACGCAACCGTTTGGACGGCCTTGTTTACAGCGTTGAAAAAACATTCAGCGAAAACAAGGAAAAAATGGACGCTGCAGGGCAAACCGAGATCGAAACGGCCATCGCCGATTCGAAAACGGCACTCGCCGGAACCGATGCGGACGCGATGAACACCGCTTTCGAAACGCTCCAGACGGCTTCACATAAACTTGCTGAAGTTCTCTACAGCCAAGCAGCAAATGCCCCGGAAGGTGAGACCCCGGCTCCGGAAGAGCAGGCTTCATCGGCAAGCGCCGGTGCGGAAGGCGATTCCAGTCCAAATTCTTCCGACGATAATGTGATCGACGCGGAATATGTCGATGTCGAGGACGAGAAAAAGTAACTATTTATCAATAGTGAGTAGTAAATCGCAAATCGTGGATGGGTCAAACCGTCCACGATTTGCGAATATTTAGTTAATTTTCGAATACGACCAACTCTCGTTTTGTGTCCGTTGGAGGCTGCAAGCACGAATGGCAAAGAAAGATTATTACCAAATTCTCGGCGTTAAAAAAGACGCTAAGGCGGATGAAATTAAAAAAGCATACCGCCGATTAGCTCGCAAGCATCACCCGGACGTAAATCCGAACGATAAGGGTGCCGAGGATAAATTTATGGAAGTGCAGGAAGCGTACGACGTGCTTTCCGATGAAAAGAAACGCAAGGTTTTTGATCGTTTTGGTTATTACAATGACAATCTCGATGTGAATTCGCCATACGGTGCCGGGCCTTCGAGCAGCGGTGCAGGAGCGGCCGGTTTCGATTTTTCGGGATTCGATTTTAGCCAGGGCGGTTCGACTCAGGGCGGCAGTTCGAGCTTTCGCGATATTTTTTCGGATCTTTTCGGATCGGGCGGCGCGGGAAGTGCGCGGCAGGCCCAGCCGGAGCCGCCGAGAGCCATGCCCAAACGCGGCCGCGACATTGAAATACCGCTTGCCCTCAGTTTCGAAGAATCCTTTAACGGTCTTACGACCAATATCACCGTCAATCGTTCAGAACAATGCTCGCGGTGTATGGGTGCAGGCGACACGGGCGGTCCGGTGATCACTTGCCCGACGTGCAAAGGCAGCGGCCAGGTGCAGAGATCCGGCGGCCGGTTGCAATTCTCTCAAAACTGTCCGGATTGCGAAGGAACCGGAAGGCGTCGCCAACCGTGTTCGCAGTGCAACGGGAAAGGCGTGACGCCGAAAACTGAGCAGGTCAAGATCAAAATCCCGGCCGGCGTTGATACTGGTTCTCGCGTTCGGATCCCAAAAAAAGGCCACGGCGGGCGGCTCGGCGCCGAACCTGGCGACTTATTTATTTTAACCAATGTAGGCAAGCATAAATTCTTCACCCGAAAAGGCGATAATATCTACGTGACCGTGCCACTTAGTCTTCCAGAGGCGGCTCTTGGAACAAAGATCGAGGTTCCGACCGTCGAAGGCAAGGCGCAGCTGAAAATTCCGCCTGGCACTGAATCGGGCCAGAAATTTCGCCTTCGCGAACGAGGCTTTCCGTCTCTTAGAAAC
>JACMMN010000257.1 GCA_014379075.1 Pyrinomonadaceae bacterium
AATGGTGGCGGGAGGGAGACTTGAACTCCCGACCTCGGGGTTATGAATCCCGCGCTCTAACCAGCTGAGCTACCCAGCCACGAACATTAGATTATAGTTTGGCCACCGGAAAAATCAAGTCTGAAAATAGAAACGGGGCATCGCTTTTGGCGGTTTACCGTTCTAATTGATAATATTGTAGGCGGGCAACCGGAAGATTCGCAGCGAAAAACAGAGGCCTGATAATTCAAAAAGATGGTGCAAATGAAAAGAGGAAAGCGTGAATTCGGGCTTTGCAGTCGGCCTTTATTCCTGCTTCTGTGTATCGCTTTCGCGTCGATCCCGTCGATGGGCCAGGAGCGAAAGCCCACGGCCAAGCCTAAAGTTCGCACGATCGCGGTTCTCACAGAGGCCAATGCTGCGGTCTGGATAAACGGAGTAAAATACGGGAAAACCGATGAGAACGGCAAACTGACGATAACCAGCATTTCACCGGCAACCCAGACGATCCGTGTCCGGGCGGACGGTTTTAAGGACGTTTCCAAACCCTTGCTTCCTACACAAATGGGAGATATTGAAATTCCTCTCACAAAAACATCCGATGCGGCGGAACTGGCGTTTCAGCAGGCCGAGGTCCTCTCGACATCGGATCGGGAAAAAGCGATAGAAGCCTACAATAAATCTGTTAAATTGCGTCCTAAATACGTTGATGCCTATATCGGTTTGGCCCGAATTTACTCCGAAACCGGCAATTTTGAAAAGGCCGCGACTGCAATTCGAGATGCCCGCAGGGCTAGTCCCGGTCACGCGGAAGCGTCCGCGATCGAAGGCCGATCGTTCGTTTTGTCGGGAGATGAAGCGAAGGCGATTGCTGCTTTCAAAAGGGCCATCACAGAAGGAAAAGGTTTTCAGCCGGAAGCTTACACAGGTCTCGGCTTACTTTATAAAGAAAAAGCCGAAGGCTTCGGGCTCAGCGGCGATTACGAACAGGAAAGCGCTAATTACATCGACGCGGCGAAATATTTTGGTGTGGCCGTTAAACAGCTTTCCAGCTCTCCCGACGGGGCCGTCGTTTACCAACTTCTGGGCCTCGTTTACGAACAGCAAAAGAAATATAAGGAAGCAATTGCCGTTTACGAAGATTTTTTACAGCTTTTTCCCGACAGCCCTGAAGCTCAGGCCGTTCAATCTTTTATTGTTCAGCTGAAAAAACAGATGGGCGAACCAAAATAGTCCTTAACTTTTTCTTCAACCATTCATCTACTGTCAAATTCGGTCAAAACAGTTCAAAAAGATTTCTTGACACGCCAGAGTTAAACATCTATCATTGTCATTCAACGATGTTAATCATCGTTGTGTGCATCAACCTCTCTATATTAACTAAATCTTTTATTCTCTTCACCAAACCTCGTGGTGAGAACAAACAAAAGATCAACATCAGAAAGCAATGTCAGCGAAACTTGGGGAAATTCTTGTCCGTGAAAATTTGGTGACTCCGCATCAATTGCGTGAGGCCCTCGATTATCAGCGAACAAGCGGCGGGCGGCTCGGCTCTAATCTCGTAAAACTCGGAATTGTTTCCGACGATGTTATTACTGCGGTTCTATCGAGACAATACGGCGTTCCCTCGATCAATCTGGACCTGTTTCACATCGAAGATGAGGTTATAAAACTTATCTCGCAGGAAGTGGCGTTGAAATATACGGTACTTCCGATCTCAAAGGTCGGCGCGACCCTGACCTTGGCGATGGCCGATCCCACAAACGTTTTTGCGATGGACGATATTAAATTCATGACCGGATTTAATGTCGAGCCCGTCATCGCGTCCGAGGCATCGATCCAGATGTCGGTCGGAAAATACTACGGCGGCTCGAATCAGATAGATATTTTCGATGCGGCGATCGCATTTGAAACTGAGAAAGCTGCTCCCAAGAACGGGAAAAACGGAAACGGACATTCGAAGAACGGAGTAAAGATTGCCGTTAAAGGTTCGGAAAGACTGTCGGAAGCAGATCTCGATGTGTCGCTCGGAAGCTTTGAGTTCGAAAATAGCGATGAAAGCAATGCAGAATTCGAATTGGTTCAAGACAACGACGAGATCGATCTCGCGACTCTTGCCAAGGCCAGCGAAGATGCTCCGGTCGTAAGATTGGTCAATATTTTGATGGTCGATTCGCTTCGACGCGGAGCTTCGGATATTCACGTCGAGCCGTACGAAAAGGATTTTCGCATCCGCTTCCGTATCGACGGAGTTTTGTACGACGTCATGCATCCGCCGATGAAGATCCGCGATCCGCTTATATCGCGGCTCAAGATCATGGCGAAGCTCGATATCTCCGAAAAGCGGCTTCCGCAGGACGGACGTATCAAGATCAAGGTAAAGATCGACGAGCGTTCGCGCGAGCTAGATTTCCGTGTCTCAACATTGCCGACGCTCTTTGGCGAAAAGGTGGTGCTTCGCTTGCTCGATAAGGACAAGCTGATGCTCGATATGACCAAACTCGGTTTCGAGCCTGAAAGTTTGGAGAAATTCCAGCGTGCCATCGCAAACCCATACGGAATGGTCCTGGTTACGGGCCCGACCGGTTCGGGTAAAACCAATACGCTCTATTCGGCGCTTCAGACGCTGAACACGCCCGAAACGAACATTATGACGGCCGAAGATCCGGTCGAATTCAATTTGCAGGGCATCAATCAGGTGCAGATGAAGGAGCAGATAGGGCTGAACTTTGCGGCCGCCCTCAGATCCTTCCTGCGTCAGGATCCCAATATTATCCTGGTCGGCGAGATCCGTGATTTCGAAACCGCCGAGATCGCGATCAAGGCCGCATTGACCGGCCACTTGGTTCTATCCACACTTCACACGAACGACGCGCCGTCCACCATTTCACGTCTCGTGAATATGGGGATCGAGCCGTTCCTGGTCGCGACCAGCGTGAACATCATTCAGGCCCAAAGGCTCATCCGCCGTATTTGTGCGGCGTGTAAGGAAGAAGTCCATTTTCCGGTCGAAGGGCTTGTCGAGATCGGGTTTTCTGCCGAAGAGGCACCGAGCATAAAGACATTTAAAGGCAGAGGATGCGAAATATGCCTGAACACCGGCTATAAAGGACGGGTCGGCCTATACGAAGTAATGGAGGTCACCGACGATCTGCGTGAACTCATTATAATCGGCGCGAGCGCCATCGAACTCAGACGAAAAGCGATCGAACTCGGAATGATAACCCTTCGAGGGTCAGGTCTGTGCAAATTACGCGATGGAATCACAACAGTTGAGGAAGTAGTAAAGGAAACGGTCTTGTAACAAACTGGAGGAAGTATGGTAATAAGGGCAATTGCATTATCTTTAGCTTTGTTGGTCGGAATCGGAACGATCATTCCGCTGGCAACGGAATATGCCGAAGCCGGCCCCAAGAAAACAAAAAGATACAAGAAAAACCAGAAGAGATACAAAAAGTATTCGAAACGCTGGTGGCGTCAACATCGGGCAAATGTACGGCGCAAGAAGGCTCTTCAGGCTCGGCGACGCACAATGAGGCTTCGCCAGATCAGATTGGCACGTGTGACACGTTCGCGCGGCACAAGCAAACCTAAAACAACGGCTGCGGGTACGGCAAAACGCGTCGACGACCAAACGACGGCAATGCTGCCATCAGGCCAGGCCGCTCCGAAGGGCTGGAAACGCGGCCCATCATCGGGCAGCGAGATCGAATTTCGTGTTGATAACGGAAACGGTTATGACTTGGGTTCAGCCGCGATCTCCGTTGTCGGTCCCGCAATGGGAGAAACTATCGATACGGGCCGCAACCGCACGGTCGGTGGTGTTCCAACGTCATCGCTCCGGCGCGAAGTAATCAACCGCATGGTTCGTGAAA
>JACMMN010000258.1 GCA_014379075.1 Pyrinomonadaceae bacterium
GGCATTACATACATTTGCGGCGCAACCGGCGTGAAACGACGATGAAGCGTGCCCGCATCTACATTCGCGACCGCTATCGCTGCCAATATTGCGGCGAGCATCGGCATGCGAAAGATCTAACGCTCGATCACATTCTGCCTCGTGCCCAAGGCGGCGAAAGCACTCCGGCAAACCTGGTTACAGCATGTGTGAAGTGCAACCAGCGAAAAGGCAATCGCACGCCGGAACAAGCCAGAATGCCTTTGCTCACATCGCAAAAGCTTTTGCGGCTTGGCCTCGATCACGTGCTTCTTTGCCATTACGCCGAATCGCGTCCGGAATGGAAGAAATATCTGTTTATGGACGAGATAGTGGAAGACGAAACGCAGCGGATAGCGGCATAAACAGGTAAGAACCACCTGCGTGAGCGGGTGGTTTGGCCTAACCCCATTTATAAGTTAGATAGGTCAAAAGCACTTAACCCTTTTTGACGGTCTCCGGTACAATAAATTTCATATTTTCTACCGTTTCCACCGCCCGCTCACGCAGGTGGTTCTGACCTGTGCGGCCTATGTCGAATCACGGCGAAAAACACGATCACGAATTCCGGCTTTTTGCCCCAAACAATATTGGCGCCAGTTTGATCGCGGATTTTAATGAGTGGAAAGAGATCCCGATGGAAAAGGGTAACGATGGTTATTTTCATCTAACGCAGAATTTGGGCGACGGCGTTTACCAGTATCGATTCATCATCTGTTCAAAGAGCTGGTTCAATAACGCTGACGAATGCAAAACGATTACCGATCCATACGCGACGAACGTAGACCCCGAATCGCAGAATTCTATCCTCAACCTGAAAGATGGCAGGAAGATCGTCGACGAATACATCTGGCAATCGGACGACACGCCTCTGCCGATCAACGAACGGTTAGTCATTTACGAGATGCACGTCGGTGATTTTTCGGGCGGCGAAGATGACAATTTCACACGCGGAAAGTATACAGACGTCATCGCCAAGCTGGATTACCTCGCCGATCTCGGAGTCAATGCGATCGAGCTGATGCCGCTAAAAACATCGCCGGGCGATTTCAGCTGGGGATATTCGCCTATCCATTATTTCGCGCCGGAACCCAGTTTCGGTTCTACCGAGGAATTGAAGAAATTGATCGACAAATGTCACGGCCTGGGAATCCGGGTGATAGTTGACGGCGTTTATAATCATGCGAGTACCGAGAATCCACTTAACCAGATAGATCATGACTACTGGTTTCGCCGCGATGGTAAAAACCCCGACCAAAATTGGGGGCCGGAATTCAACTACGAATTTCAGGACGAAACCTTGGGAATCAATCCGGCCTTGAAATTCATCACCGATTCCATCCGGTTTTGGATTCTCGAATATCGGATCGACGGTATTCGATACGATGCCGCAAAGGAAATCGATAGTTTCGATGCTCTGAGCTCGTTTGTTCAAAATACGCGTGAGATGTGCGAAATGAAACCGTTCTTTAACGTCGCAGAATACATTCCGCCGTCGCCTGAAGTTACAGAGCCGGCAGGCCCCATAGAAAGCTGCTGGAACGACAGCTTCATGTATTCGATGCTGGAATATCTGGCGGGCGATGATATCGATCTCGAGAAAATGAAGAACGCCATAGACCCGACTCGATTAGGCTACGCAAAGGTGACAAGCGTTACGAATTTTCTCGCCAACCACGATCAGAACCGCCTCTTTCGCAAACTCGGTGAACGCGGCATCTTGGACGCGGAATTATACACGCGGGCAAAACTCGGAGCCTTGATCCTGATGACGGCCGTCGGCGTTCCGATGATCTGGATGGGCGAAGAATTCGGCGAACACGTGCAGATGTCCGAGCAAAGCAACAAGATAAATTGGACTTTGCTGGAAAACGATCCGAACAAGGATTTATTCATTTACTACAAGATCCTGATCGGCCTTCGCACGACAAACCCAGCTTTTCAAACGACCAATATCGAGTTTTTTCACGAAGACCCCGATTCGGGTGTTCTCAGCTTTCACCGGTTCGATGATGCGGGAACCAATATTGTCATAGTTCTGAACCTCTCGGACAATGATCTGGAAAATTATACGGTCCCGAACTTCCCTATCGACGGCAATTGCCGTGAATGGACAAAAAATTACGAGATAGAGATTGCCGCGAATAGATTAACCACAAAACTATTTCGCCGCGAAGGCCTGGTTTTTAGCAAGACATAAAGTTTTATATGTTCGATCCCTGTTGACCGCCCGCCCTTAAGAGCGGTTAGCATGCCGTTGTGTGTTCAAGCATTCCGAGATCGTTTGCGGAGTAGTTTAAAAATGACAAAATGGCGGGCTCATATCCCGAAGACTACAGGTTCGAGTCCTGCGTCCGCGACCAAATCAGATCGGCTATTCAGTTCGTGACAATTCCCGTGAGCCTCGCTAGAATCAGATTTCTGACATTAAGACAGAATGATTTGGGCAGGCCCACTTCATTCTGTCTTTTTATTTTGGAGATATCATGAGTAGAAAATATGAACACAAAAATGAGATCGATGCATTGATCCGATCATTCGAGAACGCAACGATCGGCCGCGATGACTGGAACCACGCGGAACATCTGGTTGTTGCCCTGTACTATTTATCACTCCACGACCTAGAAACATCAACGGCAAAAATGCGTTTGGGAATATTTAAACTTTTGCAGGAAGCGTTTGAGGTCGATCTGACCAAGGAAATGCCGTATCACGAAACATTGACTATCTTTTGGATGCAGACAGTTGCCGATTTTAATGGTTCGAAAAATGGAGCTTCCCTGCTCGAGAAGGCAAATGAACTGGTGGAAAAGTTTGACAAGGATTATCCGCTCAAGTTTTACAGCCGTGAGTATTTATTTTCGGATGCTGCAAGAGCGAAATTTGTCGAGGGAGATTTAACTAGTTGACTAGAAAGGTCAAATCAAAGCAAAATTGTCATTTATTCCTATGCTCAAATTTTACAACACGTTATCGCGGCAAGTCGAAGAATTTCAACCGATTGAAGAGGGCAAGGTCCGCATGTACATGTGCGGCCCGACCGTGTGGAATTTTGCGCACATCGGTAATTTTAGGACGTTTATTTTTGGCGACGTCCTTCGGCGTTATTTGAAGTTTAAGGGCTACGACCTGACGCATGTCTTTAATCTTACGGATATTGACGACCGTATTATCAAAGAAG
Source organism: Pyrinomonadaceae bacterium (assembly GCA_014379075.1). Taxonomy (GTDB): domain Bacteria; phylum Acidobacteriota; class Blastocatellia; order Pyrinomonadales; family Pyrinomonadaceae; genus OLB17. The sequence continues at coordinate 3,200 of JACMMN010000258.1, forward strand.
CGTTGGCCCGGGGAATTAACATCGACGAATTCACAGATCCGTTTATCACGGCATTTTGGGAAGATTTCGATGCTCTCGGAATCGAGCGGCCCGATATCACTCCGCGTGCCACGCACCATATCGCCGAAATGATCGAAATTATCGAAAAGCTGCTGGCGAACGGCCACGCCTATGAATCCGACGGTTCGATCTATTACCGAATCTCGGCTTTTCCGGAATACGGAAAATTGTCGAAGATCAGCTTTTCGGGCAATATCA
>JACMMN010000259.1 GCA_014379075.1 Pyrinomonadaceae bacterium
CGCAAAACCTTAGCTCGAATAATAAAACGAAACGAAAGTTAAGAAAAAAGCAGATGCCCGCGCGTTATTAAAAGCTGGTTCTTAAAATTTTGTGGTTGCGGAAGCCACGTGCCTACGGATCGATCAAGAAGATAGTACTCCTGCCGCCTTGCCGCTCTCCACAAGCAGCTGTTTTAAGATATCCGCCGGCACCGGTTTGCTGCAGAGATAGCCCTGCCATTCGTCGCATTCGAGAGTCTGGAGCAGTTCGAGCTGTTCTTCAGTTTCAACGCCTTCCGCCACCACGTTCAGTTTCAGGTTATGTGCCAGGGTGAGGATCGCAGTCACCATTGCCGCATCGTCGGGGCTGGTGGTCAGATCGCAAATGAACGTCCTGTCGATCTTGAGGACATCTATCGGCAGCGATTTCAGATAACCGAGAGAAGAGTATCCGGTGCCGAAATCATCTATCGAGACCAATACACCAAGTTCCCTGAGAGAGTTCAGGGTCTTGAAGGCCGAGCCCGAATTTTCCATGATAGACGTTTCGGTTACTTCGAGATTCAGGTAATGCGGATCGAGGCCCGTTTCCGCAACTATTCCGGCTATCGAACCCGCCAGATCGTCCTCCTGAAATTGGACGGCCGAGAGATTTACGGCTACGGAAAGCGGAAATCCTTCATCGTGCCACAACTTGGTCTGGACGCATGCGGCCCGCAGGACCCATTCGCCGATAGGCACGATCAGCCCGGTCTCTTCCGCCGTGGGAATAAAATCATTGGGAGCGACAAGCCCCAGCGTCGGGTGATTCCATCGCAGCAATGCTTCGATCCCGATGATCTTATTAGTACGTGTATCGATCTTCGGCTGGTAATAAACGTCGAATTCGGAACGCTCGACCGCTCTCCTCAGATCGCTTTCGAGCGAAAGACGCTTGACCGCCTTGATATTCATTTCACTCACGTAAAATTTGTAGTTGTTTCCGCCTTCCTCTCTGACGCGGGACAAAGCGGCACCGGCGTTCTTTAGCAGCGTCTGGACATCGTTTCCGTCATCGCGGAAAACGCTTATTCCCATGCTCGGCGTCACAAAAATTTCCTGTCCCTCAACCAGGAAGGGAGCCTTAAGGTCGCGCAGAATACAAACCGCGATCTCCAGCACGTCACGCATGACGGCCTGCGGCAGCAGCACGGCGAATTCATCACCGTCAAAGCGAGCAACGGTCGCCGCATTGCCGGCACACGTTTCCAGCCGGTCGGCAAATTCTATCAATAGCTGGTTACCGCTGGAGTAGCCCAACGTATCGCGAATGGTATTAAAGCGGTCGATCGAAAGTAGGATCGTCGCCGTGATCTGGTTTTCAGACGTCTGCAGGTTCGCCTGGCGGAAACGGTCTTCGAACAATGCCCGGTTCGGCAAATGGGTCAGTTCGTCGTGATACGCCAAATAATTTAATCGGGCGGTGCGTTCGGTGATTACCTGCTCCATATGTTTCTCATGCTGCCGCTTGTCCGCAAGCAGCAAGTGCTGTTCGGTGGCGCGACGGACGGAAAGGAGCACCTTGTCGAAATCAAATGGTTTTTTTATGTAATCGAACGCACCGACCCGCATTGATTCGATAGCCGTGTCTATCGTCTGATCGCCGCTGATCATCAGGACGACCGCATCCGGATCGATCTCAGACACATGCGGTATCATTTCGACGCCGGTCATTCCGCCCAGATTGATATCGCTTACAATAACGTCGAACCGTCCGCGAGAGATTTTCGAGATCGCTTCCTCGGCGGATTCTGCGGAAGAGCATTCGTACTCTTCGCTCAACAGGTCGCACAGCAAATTTCTTATCGGCAATTCGTCGTCTACGATCAGAACCGTCGGACGTTTTTTGTTTGCCGGATCCACAACACCGCCTTCCGCCGAGAGATCTTCATCGGATTTCCTTTCGAATACTTCTATCGAGTGAATCGTCAAGTGAGAGTTTGTAAGCATATCAATAAAAATTTGAATACCGGCCCAAACGAATGCGAGTCGTTTTATGCCCTAAGAATTAGACACCTATTCTATACCCGACTTTGAAAATGGACAAGATTTTCCGGACTGCTACCAGTTTATTCCGCGGCCTGCTGACGGGCCTTTCTCTCACTTAGTTCGGCATCCACTTTTACATAGCAGTCAGGGCAAATGCCGTGGCTGAATTGAATGTCGGTATGATCGGAAATATAGCCTTCTACTTTTTGCCAGTAGTCCCTGTCGTCACGAACCTGTCTGCAATAAGAACACATCGGCAATATGCCTTGAAGCTGTTTTACCTGTGTCAGGGCCGCTTCCAGATCGCTCACGCGTTCGAAAAGTGTTGCCTGCAAATTCAGCATTTGGACCCCGACACCGACCCTCACTCGCAATTCTTCCCTGTGAAACGGTTTGGTCAAATAATCGTTCGCTCCGGCTTCGATTCCCCGAACAACATCGTCCTTGCCGCTCATCGCGGTTAGGAGAAGCATGTACGGCGACTGAGGTTTATCGAGTTTTCGGACTTTCCTGCATATCTCCAGGCCGTCCATTCCGGGCATCATGATGTCGAGGATCGCAAGCATCGGCGTATCGTCACGCTGCAAAATTTCCCAGGCGTCATTACCGTCCTTCGTTACAGTAACGTCATATTCCCAGTTGGTTAAAGTTTCTTCAAGGATCCGGCAGGAGACCGGATCGTCTTCGGCTATCAAAATATTCATTTGTTCGTTACCTGCCTTTCGGTAATAAGATCGGCTTTCACCCTCATGAATTCACTTTCAAGATCTTCAAATGCCGTTCTGCCGCATACCACTTCTGCTTTCTTGTCTTCCAGCTCTGCGAGAAGTTTCGCCAATCGATCGGCACCGACGTTGGCACTGCTTCCCTTTATTAGATGGGCAAGACGCGAGCGTTCGGCCCCGTCGCCGGCGTTTAACGCGATCCGCAGTTGATCGAGCTGCGATGCCGCATCACCGAGAAAGAGGTCGATCACTTCGGTAACAAAATCCGGCTTGCCCGGCTGCTGCATTTCTCGAAGGCTCCCGATCACAGTATGGTCGATTGCCCCGTTTCCGCCGTTTGTGACGACAGGTTTTATCCACTTTTCGAGCATCGCCCGAAGCGCGTCTGCCTTTACCGGCTTGCTCAAATAATCGTCCATGCCGGCAGCCAGGCATTTCTCGCGGTCGCCCTCGAGCGCGTTTGCGGTCATTGCGATGATCGTTGTATGCCGGTCATTTCCCGCAAGCCCTCGGATCGCCGCCGTTGTTTCGAATCCGTCCATTTCCGGCATCTGACAGTCCATGAAAATGATATCGAAACTTCCGCCCTCGACAGCCTTGAGAACTTCCCGGCCGGTCCGGACAGCAACGGCTTGATAACCGAGATTGCCTAGCTGTCCAAGAGCTACCTTCTGATTCACCGCATTGTCTTCGGCCACGAGAATGCGGGCGTCCGATGCTTTCGGCAGCCTATTTCGCACGATCTTGCTTTCCTTCAACGAATGTTTTGTGACCAGCCGCGATGCAGGCTCGCCGGAAACGGACCGCGCCATTACGGCCGCCAGGCAATCGTAAAGCTGCGATTGACGGACGGGTTTTTGCAAATAGGCCGCGATTCCTGCATCAAGGGCAGCTTCGCCATGCCCCGCTTGTCCGAAAGACGGTAAAAGGACCAGTGCCACGCTCGCGATATCCGGATCGGCTTTTATTGCATCGGCAAGCTGGAAACCGTCCATCATCGGCATCATTAGATCGAGCAGGGCGACATCGAACGGCTGTCCGCTCGCTGCGGCTTCGCGGAGCAGTTCAAGTGCTCCTGCCCCGGAGTCGGCCTCAGCGGCGATCATTCCCCACGACTCACTCTGATGAACCATTATTTTCCGGTTAGTGGCATTGTCATCGACGATCAGGACGCGAACGGTAATAAGATCGGCAGCTGCGGGCGGCTCTGTTGTATGAATGTCCTCCGTTTGCTTTTCGAATTTTCCGGTAAACCAAAACGTCGATCCTTTGCCGGGCTCGCTCTCGATTCCTATCGTTCCTCCCATAAGCTCGACAAGCTGTTTTGATATCGCCAGGCCGAGGCCCGTACCGCCGTATTTCCGCGTCGTCGAACCGTCGGCCTGCGTGAAGGCGTGGAATAACCTCGCCTGAGCCTCCGTCGAAATGCCGATCCCGGTGTCCTTTATCTCAAACCGGAGAACCACGTGTTTACGATTCTCGCTTTGCATTTTCACGTTGACCACTACTTCGCCCGTTTCGGTGAACTTGACTGCGTTTCCGATGAGATTCGTCAGCACCTGCCGCAGCCTCCCCGGATCGCCGCGCAATGCGGCGGGCACATCTTTGTATACCAGCGATGCGACTTCCAGCCCTTTCGCCTGTGCTTTTTCCGCCAGCAGCGCGAGCGGTGCTTCGACGGCCGAGCACAGATCGAAATCGATCGTCTCAAATCGCAGCAGGCCCGATTCGATCTTGGAGAAATCCAGAATGTCGTCAATTATCACCAGCAGCGAATCCGCGCTCGATTGGATCGTTTCGGCATATTCCTGTTGACGCGGAGATAGATCGGTGTCGAGCAGCAATCCGGTCATGCCGACGACCCCATTCATCGGCGTCCGGATCTCATGGCTCATATTCGCGAGAAATTCGGCTTTCAGCCGGGCCGTTTCGAGGGCCGCGTCTCGTGTATGCTTTAGTTCTTCTTCAAGTACTTTCTGTTCGGTAATGTCCTGAACTGTCCCCGACACCTTTACGACTTTGCCGATATCATCCAAAACGACGTTACCGGTTGCATGAAAGACGCGGATCGCGCCATCTTTCCTGATGATCCGGTAATGGTGATCGGGAAATATTTTCTCTTTCAGAGCATTTCTTGTAGCATTTTTGAGAATTCCGTGATCATCAGGATGAAGGTACTTCGCAAATTCTTCCATATTTGCGTCAACTTCATTCGGTTCAAGTCCTAAAAGGCGAAACATCTGGCTTGACCAGGCATGGCTGCCAGATATTATGTCGGCCTCCCAACTGCCGAGCTGGGCGCTCCGCTGGGCTTCGCCAAGGCGTATCTCGCTAGCTCTTAGTTCCTGTTCCGCGAGTTTCCGTTCGGTCACGTCGCGAATCGCGGTCGTAATATAGGTCTTGCCGCCGACGCGGGATGTCGAAACAGCTCCTTCAACATCAAACTTAGTGCCGTCTCTATGGATCAGCCTGAATTCGTATAACGAGGGAGCGGCTTCACCTTTCATTCTTTGTTTGCCGTATCTGCTCAGGCGTCTGGCTTCGTCAGGTTCAAGCAAATTAGAATAGCTTTTGCCGATAAGTTCTTCCTTGTTGTCGAAACCGAGCATCTTCAAAAAGGCTTTGTTTATATAAACGATTATTCCGTCGTCCTCAACCAAAATGCCGTCGCGCGATGCGTCGAAGATCGACTGTAGCCTTTCCTCGCTCTTTCTGTTTTCCTCTTCGGCCAGCCTGCGTTCGGTGACATTGGTATGCATCACCACGGCTCCGGCCCGCTTATCCTTGAGGAGCGGCGTGACCGCCAATTTAAACCATCGCTGCTCATCTACAGAGTGGCATGGATATTCCATCTCAAAATGAGACGAATTGCCGGAAAGAACGGCCCTGCAAGTGTCGGCTACCAATTGCGCGCTTTCCGCGCAATCTCCGGTTGTTTGCTCGCAAATCTCAATGTAATTGCTGCCGACTCCGAAATCGACGCCGACATAGCCGTTCTTGATCGCGAACTGCTTCCATTCGCTGTTTACTTCGAGAATTTGCCCGACATTATCGAGCAGGCAGATATGTGCAGGCAGAGCGTCAAGGATCGCGGACTGCCGCTCCGCCAAATTCCGCTGAATGATCTCACTGGCCTTTGCGGCTTCCTCGGCGCGTTTACGCCCGGTAACATCGTGCGCGATGGCAAATACCAGCTGTTCACTTTCCGACCAGTAAGAAGTCCACCTTACATCAACCAGAGTTCCATTTTTGTGAATGTAGCGATTCTCGAAATCTGATGTCTCATTCCCGGCTAGAATTTCCGCATCTGCCTTCGTAACATCTTCGGGTACAACGAAGCTGATGAACCGTTGGCCGATAAGTTCCTCCGGCCGATAGCCCCACATTTTAAAACACGCCGGATTCATGGTGATAAACCGGCCTTCGGTGTCGATCGTGCAGATAACGTCAAGTGCGTTATCGACCATCGCGCGTTCCCGTCTCGATGCTTCCGAGAGAGCTTTCTCCACCCGCTTACGCTCAGTGATATCCTTGTGCGCCGTAACGATATAAAACTTGCCGTTGCTGTTAAAAGTGGATATGGAGGCTTCATACTCCGTTTCTTTTCCATTTCTGTTCACGCCCCGAAACTCGTAAACATTAGGGACGTTTTCACCGCGTTGCCGCATCCTGCCGTATTCGACCATTCGCTCGCTGTCTTCGGGAGTCTGAAATCGCGAAATATGACTGCCGACTATTTCTCCGGCCTCGTAGCCGTACATCCCCAAAAGGCGCTTATTGACGAAAACCACATGTTCGTTCTCCTCTACGAGGATGCCGTCCCGAGAAGCCTCGAACATTGCCGCCAGCCACTCCCGGCTTTCCCGGAGATCCTCTTCCGCCCGTTTTCGTTCGATTGCGAGTGCGATCTGGTCGCCGGCCGAAGATAACAGCTCGATGTCCCGCTCCGTATAGGCCGTTTCATCTGCATAGTGCTGAACGGCGAGCACACCGATTACTCCAGCCGGTGTTCTGAGCGGAATACCCAACCACACCGCTGGCGGTGTGCCGACCATTTCGATCTCACCATCTGCAATAAGTTGATAAATGTCCTTTGTTGCTAACAGAGCCGGTCGGCCGTGACGAAAAATATATGCGGTAAGTCCCTTTCCCAATTTTTGCGGCTTCGCGACCTCATCGAATTTATCAACGCAAAAAGGAATGTGGATAAGTTTGCTTTGCTCGTCATAAAGCGCTACATAAAAATTTTCGGCATAGATCGCTCTACCCAATGATTGATGAACAAGTGCGAGCAATTCCTCCAGATTTGAAGTTGTCGCGGCACCCTTTATTATCTCCGATACAACCAGCGTTTCGATCTCCGCTCTTTTGCGCTCGCTTACATCCCGGACAAGCCCCCTGAATCCGATAATTGCATTGGCTCCGTCCCTGATCAGCGATACGGACGATTCGTGCATTCGGCGCCCGCCGTCTTTACGAATAATTTCCCAGTTCGTAATAGCGCCGGATTTATTGGATTTGTAAACCTCCGTGAAAATTTCGTAAAGTTTTTTTACATTCTCTTCGTCCGCAAAATTTTTGCAGGTAAGGCCCAGCAATTCATCCCTGTCGTATCCGAGCGAATCACACAACGCGTCGTTAAAGAACGTAAAGTTTCCGCTTAAATCCGTCTCAAAGTACCCTTCCTCAATTGTTTCCAAAATGCTACGGTACTTTTCTTCGGACTGCCGTATCAACTGCTCCGCCCGCTTGCTCTCGGTAATGATCCGCGTGTAAAGAATAATGCCGCCAATTTCTCCGTCGGGTTTGTGCCACGGACGGCTTTCCCACTGCAGCCAATCCATTGTTCCGTCATTCTGCTGAAACGGATCGGCGTCGTCGGTTAGGATCTCTCCGGCCATGCATCGTCGATGAATTTCCTTCGATCTCTCCGGAAGATTCGGAAATACGTCATAGTGTGATCTTCCTATCAGGTCCTGGCCCAGAAGTTTGTAATCGCTGAGCCACTGCCGGCTGACTTGCAGGTAATTCATTTCGGTGTCCATCATCGCGACGGCCGCCGGAGCATGGTCCACAAATTTGGTAAGCAGTGCCTTGCTTGCGGATAACTCCTCCTCAACCCGCTTAATATCAGTGATGTCCCGAATAGCCCCCACTATAAATTGTTCCCCATCCTGATCCTGGTAAAGCGTCTTCTTGGTCATGAGGACATGCCGCTTGCCGTGCGAATCCGTAAACTGCTCTTCGTTGCTCGTCGGCTCTCCTCTTTCGAAAACGAGGTTATCCATTCCAATAAAAATATCGGCTTCATCATCCCGGCAATATTCAGCCGGTCCTTTCCCGATTATTTCTTTCCTCGTGAGTCCCTCGAGCGTGCAAAATGCATCGTTGACCAAGACCATGCGGTGCTGCCTGTCGTTAACAAAGATCGGATCCGCTATCGTGTTTATGATCCGTTCAAGATGATCGCGGGAGTTTTGAACGGCTACTTCGGCCCGGTTGCGTTCGGTGACATCGTTGACGAGAACGATCTCGGC
>JACMMN010000260.1 GCA_014379075.1 Pyrinomonadaceae bacterium
AATCCTCCCAAAAGCCGTCGAAAATCTTCGTAAACTTTCACCGCTCTATAAAAAGGCCGCCTAGATATAGCGATAAACGGCGAGGGTTTTCAGGCCTTGTTTTTACCATCCGCAAGCCACTGCCTGAAATTGATCTTCACTTTTTCATGGCATTTGACCAATTCCGGCTGGAAGTTTTCGTCGTTATGGTCGGGGAAGACTTCGTCGATCGTACGCCGCACTATTTCAACCGGAATTTCCTCTTTTTCCCATTCGGCAATTATCGTGTAATCCGCCGGACTCAGTATCGCAATGCCGGGGAAACGGCATACGAAAAAATCGGCGATCTCGGTAACATAATTCATAAGTGTGGCTTCTGAAATTTAGGGGAACAATAAAAAAACAGCCTGCGGGGAGGCTGTTTCACGGAATAATATTCCAAAACTCGAGCTTAAATACTTGAACTAGCCGGCGATTATGATTCCGCAAGTGTTTTCTTCATCGGGCGTGCCCGCAATGATGATGCCAGCGATACCCGCAATGATTATTCCCGGTGCTCCGGCAATGATGATACCAGCACGGCCGGCGATGATAATTCCCTCTCTTGCGGTTTGGTCAACGCAAGGGTCGCCGCCATCGGCTTCTCCGGCTATGATGATGCCGGTGTTGGCGAAGGTCGTTCCGACGGTTAAGATCGTCACCAATGTGATCCAGCCAAAAATGTTTCTTAAGTTTTTCATGTTTCCTTCCTCTAGTGTTGTGTGAATTAGATTAGAAGCCTTTTGCTTCGTGATGCTATTCACAATACAAGCCTTGTGCCATTAGAATAATAAACTGGGAACGGCCAGTTAAATCTTGTATACACAACAGTTAGCAGGGACGGGCAATTCCTGCAGCGATATTTGATAAGGCCCACGAACTGTATACTCACTAACCAATTCGCCTCGCCATAAGCTTCAACCCTCGCATTTGCAACAATTACGGAATTGGATAGAAAATATACATCTCCAATGTGTTTATTTGCTATACAACTTCCGTCCAAACTTGTCATTTTTTACTGGATTTTTTTGGGATTAGAATGTTAAACTTCTTTTCGCGGCGCTTCTGCGCCTTCTTCCCTTTCTGTTACGGCCGCCTTCAGATCCTGGCTGGCTCGCCAAAGCTCGATTTCCGTTGATCATGAACAAAAGAAATCTATCGAACTTCTACAAGGCAGTGCTCACTGTCATTGGCGTCGTTTGCATTGGATGGGCATTGTTTTATCTTCCGAAACCCGCTTACAGCAGCGGATATCTCTTTCTGCTTGCCTTCGCGGTTCTTATTTCGCCGCACCTTAGCCTGATCCTTCCCCGCTCCAAATTCTCCGTTAGTTTTTCCGACGCTCTTATATTTATTGCTTTCCTTGTGTACGGCGGTGAAGCGGCGATCATTGCGGCTTCGCTCGAGATGCTGGCAAACTGTTACTTCATCAAACGTAAGGGAAATATGGTGTTTGGCAGATACATGATTCTGACCAATACCTTTATTGCCTCGATCTCGACTGCCATTACCTACTTTGTATGGCTGCAGGTTGCAAATCTGGCCGATATTCAGATCGTGTCCCCCGACACCCGGCAGCTTATCGCGAGCTTAGGAATTCTGGCCCTGACGCATTTTGTCGTTTCGACGTTTTTAGGGGCTGTTTTTCAAATATTAAAAGAAAATACCCTGAATTTGTGGGAAACGTGGAAAAAGGATTACTTCTTAAGCTCGATGACCCAGATCGTCGGTGCGGGACTGGCCGGGCTGATCTATAAGCTTATAAATTACGGCGACGTATTCACGGCCGGGATCGCATTAATTGCGATCGGAATTATCTATCTTAATTATCGTCAATCGATAGGCGAAATTAACGATGCAGTCGGAAACTTTGAAAAAGCCGAACGCGACAAGTCAGAAGTAGAGCGCGTCCGAAGGCGCGAGGCTGAAAACCATTCGGCGCAATTGACGGTTTCGCTTGAAAAGGAAGAACGTGCCAATGACGCATTGCGGAAAAGCGAGAAGGATTTTCAGCACGCAGCTTTGCATGATTCGCTCACCGGCCTGGCCAACAGAAAGCAGCTAGGAGACATTCTGCGCAGCCTGATCGAGGAATACAAACAGGATCCGTCGGCCAATTTTCAGGTCTTGTTCCTCGATATCCGGCGGTTCAAGGATATTAACGACAGCCTCGGCCATTCCATCGGTGATAAAGTTCTGGTCATAGCGGCAAAGCGCTTCGTGCGGATGCTTAGCCCGGCGGATACCGTCGCCCGCATTGGAGGAGACGAATTCGCAATTGTACTGCGCGACCTGGCAACCGTCGGAAAGGCTCAAAAGGTAGCACGGCGTATTTATCAAAGCATCACGCAGCCATTTTCGCTTAGCGGCAACAAGATATCGATCGATGTCAATATCGGTGTCGCCCCGTGCGACGTGGAGTACGAGACACCTGAAGATATCCTCCGCGATGCGGACATTGCGATGCATTACGCGAAGGAAAAGAACGACGGCCTGGCTGTTTTTACAAAGGAGCTGCGGTCCAGATTTCTCGAACGTGTCAGATACGAAATGGATCTCCGCCATGCCATCGACCGCGGCGAGCTCTCGATGCATTATCAGCCGATAGTTTCGCTGATAGAAGGCCGCCTGATCGGATTCGAGGCTCTGCTCCGATGGCACCACAGCGAATTCGGAATGATTCCCCCTAACAAATTTATTCCGATCGCCGAGCAATCCGGTTTGATACAGCCGATCACGGTCTGGATATTGCGTGAGACGACCCGCCAACTTGCAGCGTGGCAGCGTATATCATCAGAATACGAAAATCTGATGGTCAGCGTGAATATTTCCGGCAAGCATCTGTCTAACGACGACCTGATAGAGGACGTCGAAACTGCGCTCGAACAATCGAAACTCTCGCCCGATACGCTAAAACTTGAGATCACGGAAAGCTCCGCCATGGAAAATGCGGAACATACGATCAATATGCTGCACAAGCTGAAACAGGTCGGTGTCCGCCTGAGCATTGACGATTTCGGCACGGGATATTCGTCGCTCAGCTATCTCCACCGCCTGCCGTTCGATACACTCAAGATCGACCGCTCGTTCGTCAGCCGCGTGGGCGAAAACGGCGAAAATTCCGAGATCCTGCAAACGATCATTTCCCTCGCAAAGAATCTGAAAATGCGTGTCATCGCCGAAGGCATCGAAACGCACGTCCAACTCGCCGTACTTCAAAACCTCGGGTGCGATTACGGTCAGGGTTACCTGCTGGCAAAGCCGAAAAGCCGCGACGAAACAGAAAAATTGCTGTATAAACGCCCAAACCTGCTTCCATTCGGTTCCGGCCTGGGTTTCGAATCCCCCGAGGCCGCCCACGTCGAAGAAAACTTGCCCGTATTTTAACCGGTCCGGAATCGCGGGCGCTCGAAGTTCGCAACGCGGTTATATACAACGACCTGTAAGTTAGCTGATCGCCAATGCTGCCGCCCACAATGCAAACCTAAACTCATTTTTCACGTTCGCGACTCGCAAAATAAGCTGCCTTCGCCTTATAATCGTTGAAAATACTTTCAACTGAGGTGAACAGCGCGATGATAAAAAGTTTCTCTTTGATCCTACTGGTCTTTTCGTTCCTTCTTTCCAATCTTTCAGCACAGACGGCGTTCGATTATCCGAAGCCTCGCAAGGCCGATCAGACCGACGATTATCACGGCACAAAGGTCAGCGATCCATACCGCTGGATGGAAGAGACAAAGCTTCCCGAAGTTCAGTCCTGGATAGAGGCCGAAAACAAATTGACCGACTCGTATCTCGCAACCATTCCGCAGCGTGAAGCGATAAAAACGCGCCTCACCGAGCTTTGGAATTACGAGCGTTATTCGTCGCCGTTCAAGGTCGGTAAGAAATACATTTATTCAAAAAATGACGGCTTGCAGAATCAAAGCGTGCTTTACATCGCCGATTCGATCACCGATCCCGGCCGCGTTTTCTTCGACCCGAACAAATTGACCGCCGACGGCACTGCCGCTCTCAGCGGCTCTTCCTTCACGGATGACGGCAAGCTTTGGGCATACGGAGTCGCGGTCGCGGGTTCGGACCGCACCGAGTGGAAGATCATGGATGTCGAAACCGGCAAATATCTTCCCGACACGCTTCGCCCTAACCGCCAGGGCGGCGTTTCATGGCTTAACGACAATTCCGGATTCTTTTACAGCCGATTTCCCGATGCCGAAACCGGCGCGGAATTGAAAAGCCAGAATTACTTTCACAAATTATATTTTCACAAACTCGGCACTCCGCAATCCGATGATTTCATCGTTTACGAACGCCCCGACAACAAGGAATATTTCGTCGGCGGCGGCGTCACCGAAGACGGAAATTTCCTCCTCATCAGCGTCGGCCAGGGCACCTTGTCGAAAAACATGGTTTATTACATGCCGCTCGCCGGTTACAACCCGTCGACCGGCATTATCGAAGGCTACCAGCCGGGCAATGCACTTCCGTCGAACGATATAGCCGGCCGCCGCCGGTCTCAGATACATCCGCTAATTATGAATCTGGAAGCCGAATACGATTTTATCGGCAATGACGGGAGGACATTTTATTTCGTTACGGATAAGGACGCGGCCCGTAAGAAGGTCGTAGCGGTCGATACGATGCAGAAGCTCGGCACATGGAGCGATCTGATCCCCGAATCTGCGGAAACGCTCGGCGGCGTCAATTTTATCAACGATCAATTCGTGCTTAATTACCTGAAGGACGCATACACGCAGATCA
>JACMMN010000261.1 GCA_014379075.1 Pyrinomonadaceae bacterium
CCATGAGAGGGAGAACAGCAGAATCACCCGCATCACCAAGGCTAGAGCAAGTCCGATGTAGCGAGCCTTTGCGCGCTGCTCTTCCGGCAGCTTACCGGAGAGAATGGAGATGAAAATTACGTTATCGATTCCAAGAACGAGTTCGAGCAGCGTCAATGTCGCAAATGCGATCCAAACATTCGGGTCGGCAAGAAATTCCATTTAACAGTTTTCTCCAAAAGTAATAATGTAAGATCGGTCGTATTCTAACACGTTTAAGCTGTTGAGTTAGTTCACGGAGTAGCGATAAGCGTTCGTCCTATACTCTTGCATAAATGCGATGGTTCATCGGCCAATTTGCGGGCTTTGGCATTTTGCCCTTTCCCGGGCTTTACAATGTCCGTGACACAGGGCTTTTCCTTTCCGAGTTTCGCGACCATCAAATACGATGTGGTTTTCAGTTGACCTTCAGGATTCGCGCTGTTTTCGCTCACGTTAAAGCGGAATATCAACGCGACCGGTATCTTACCTTTGATCCGCCATTCAGCTTTTTGTCCGACGCTCGAAAAACCTCCGAAATGATCCCAAAGATTCAATTCGAATTTTTCGCCGTTGGGATCGACGACGTTTACCGTTTGGCGCAGGTCACCTTCGATGATCTCCAGTTTATAACGGCCGACACCCTTGCACTCACCCGTGTACGAACCGCCTTCCTCCGGATTCGATTCAAGAGTTTTGCATTTGGCCGCTTCAAGACTGGAATAGACACTGGTGTTTTGACCGGATACAAAAACGGCAAAGGAAACTATGCAGAAGGCAGCAGTGATTACTTTATTTTGCACGGAAAAATACCTTACGGCGGATCAATTTATCTCACCGGCCCGCCCGGTTAAATCGTATATATGATGATGGTTAGCCGCAGTATCAGTGGTCGTGTTCGGACCGCCGTTTTCCTATCTGGCTTCTAACCTCGCCGCCCGGAAATTTCGAGCTGTGTACGTTGGCATAGGTATTACCCGCACGTATGGCCTCGATCAATTCGGCAAATTCCCCGGCGGCGATTCCTTGCGGAATGGGCCCGATAACATTTACAGCACTAAGCGTGCCTTCGATCTTCGCCGGAGATGGCGGACATGGCTGCGTGCCGGCCGGGCCGTTGCCCAAGTTGGAACATAGAAAGACGGAAATACCGCCGTTCACTCCTTTTTGCCCGACGTGGATGTGAGCCTGCTGAACATCGCCCTCCAGATCTGAATAGCTAAGTTCGTATGTGATCTGAGTTTCATCGTTATTTATACGGGCTTTGAAGTCACCGCTGGCGACCGTCGAAACCACAGGAACTTCCTGGTCTCCAGCCAGAGACGCCCGAAAATGCCGTATGCCGTTTGCGACGGCCACTACAACTACAAGAAGCAGCGGAACAGCCGCGAACATTAAATATCTCTTCATATATCAACCTCCTTCGAAATTTAACAGACAAATAAGTGCAAAAAGAGTTGATAGAAATTTACGGTTAATATGGAAAATATACTCTCGCGATCTACGAAAAGCAATCAGAAATCGTGTCTGAAAACGCCTGTCAGCGGCCGCCTGCTCCGCGTAATGGCTGCCCGGGCATTGTACCCGTCATTTTCGCGCCGTCAAAAACGACCTCACCGTTTACGATGACGAACGAAAAGCCCTGCGCATATTGATGTGGGGCTTCGAATGTGGCTTTGTCCGTCACTTTTGTTTCATCGAATATAACAATGTCGGCGGCAAAACCTTCGCGGATCTGGCCGCGGTCTCGAAGGCCGAAAGTCTGGGCGGGAAGGGAGGTCATCTTTCGTACGGCATCTTCGAGCGTGACGACCTTTAATTCGCGGACATATCTGCCGAGCACGCGGGCGTTATTGCCGTAGCCGCGTGGATGCGGGACGCCTGATCCGAACTGCCGCACGCTGCTGTCCGAAGCGATCATCGTGAACGGCTCCTTCATGATCGTTTTCACGTCTTCCTCGCTCATTACCTGATAGACCATCGACGCACCGCCTTTTTCGTACATATCGAAAATCTGTTCGATCTGGGCTTCAAGCTTCTTTTTGCCTTTGACGATCTGTGTAATATCGGCAATGTTCTTGCCGTTGAATTCGGGATTCGCAGAGAAATTTGCGACGTATGCAAAGCTGTAATCCTTAAAATCCTTTTTCTTAAGGTCCTGCTTCATTTCCTCGATTATCTTTTTCCGCGTTTCGGGATCGGCTAGGCGTTTTTTGCCTTCTTCGCGACCTCCGGCGACAGCCCAATTCGGGAGGCGGACATCAAGCGACGTGGACGATGCTGGATATGCGTATTGATCCACAGTGACGGTCAAACCGCGTTCGCGGGCCGACCGGATAAGGCCTAGCGTCATCGGGGTTTCGCCCCACAGGGCCTTCGCCGATATCTTGAAATGCGAGATCTCGACCGGCATCTTGGCCTGTTCGCCGATATTGATAGCTTCCTGAATGGCTGCGACAACATCATTGCCTTCACTGC
>JACMMN010000030.1 GCA_014379075.1 Pyrinomonadaceae bacterium
ACCGGCAGATCACGCATTATGCCTATCATATAGGGCAGATCATACTCCTCGCAAAGCATTTCCGGTCGGCCGAGTGGAAAACTCTGAGCGTGCCGAGGAACAGGTCGGCCGAATTCAATCAATTTTTGGCGGATAAGCAGAATGAAGGCGTTGAGAAAACGAATCGAATGGATGCCCCGCAGGAATTTAGTGGGAACCCGGACCATTAGCCTGTCTTTTTTTCGCCTGCGCGAAGAGCCCAGTCGCTATCGCTCCCGATCCTGATCCCTGCGAAAAAATGCGGGCCCGATCGGGCCCGCATACTTATTTAGTACCTAATTCCGCCGCCGGCAAGCCTGACGCGCCTGATGACACGTGTTTGCGTCCTGCCGTTACGGTAATAGGTGGTTCGATACGTTTCGCGGTATCTGTACCGCCCTACTCGCGTTATCCTGGTACGCGTGACTGTCCTCGTTACCCGTCCCCAACGGTTCGGCTGCTCGGCACTCTCCGGAACATTTATGCTGCTTGCTGTTGATTTTCCTTCCGCCGACGGCACTACAAATACCATCGCTCCCAACATTAACGAAAATACTAAAAACTTCTTCATAATAATTTCTCCCCTTGTTTATCAATTTGTTGCCGTAATCGATCATTACCGATTTAGACACAAATCTATGACGTGCAATCAGCGTTCCAAGTTGACCTTTTTAACGTAAAGATATGTAAATGTATTCTTTGCATACTTTAGCGAATTTTGTGGTGATGGGAATCAACGCAAATATCGATATGAGGCCGCGATATGCTACTCTATTCGATAGTAGCTTCGCGTATGAAAGGCATTTCCATCTTAGGTTCAACCGGCTCGATCGGCTGTAACACCCTCAAAGTAATCGAACATCTTAACGAATTTCGCGTCGTCGCCTTGGGTGCCGGACGCAACATGGAGAAATTCGCGGAGCAAATCGTGCGGTTCGCGCCTGAAATGGTTTCGTGCGAAGACGACGATTGCGCCGAAATGCTCTTGAATGAGCTTAATAGATCAAATGTAAGGCCGCCGCGAATCGAAACGGGCGAAAAAGGCCTGGTCGAGGTCGCTACCCACGCGGAGGCTCATACCGTAGTTTCCGCCACGGTCGGGGCTATCGGTTTTGTGCCGACACTGCGGGCAATAGAGGCTGGTAAACGCATCGCGCTTGCGAATAAAGAAACGCTGGTTATTGCGGGCGAGCTAATGACCAAAGCCGCTCGTAAATCGGGGGCCGAGATATTGCCAGTGGATTCGGAACACAACGCCCTGCATCAGTGCCTTCGCGGCGAACGCAGAAGCGAAGTGAAACGCCTTATCCTAACTGCGTCGGGCGGGCCGTTCCGCACGAATTCCAGAGAAGAGATAGAAAACGCGACGATCGCTGAAGCTTTAAATCATCCAAACTGGAAAATGGGCGACAAGATCACCATCGATTCCGCGACATTGATGAATAAAGGCTTGGAAGTGATCGAGGCAAAATGGCTTTTCGGTTTCGAAGCGGACCAGATATCGGTCGTCGTTCATCCGCAATCAGTCGTTCATTCAATGATTGAAATGGTTGACGGTTCGATCATCGCCCAGCTCGGCGTGACCGATATGAAACACGCGATCCAATACGCCCTGACCTACCCGGAACGCAAAACAGGATGCCTCGAACCGCTCGATTTTATGGCGCTCAATCAGCTTACCTTCGAAGAACCGGACATCGAGCGTTTCCCGTGCCTCGACCTGGCATATAAAGCCTTGGCGAAAGGCGGCACAACACCCGCCGCGCTGAATGCAGCAAACGAAATATCGGTTCAGGCGTTTCTGGACGGAAAGATAAAACTGTCGGACATCGGCCGCATAAATGAAGCTGTAATGAACGGACACAAAACCGAGCAAGCATCGGATCTTGAGTCCATACTCTCTGCGGATATCAATGCAAGAGAATCTGCGATCAGTTTATTGGGCGGGAGTTCCGCTTGTCTTGCTCAACAAGTTTGACTGAAACCGCCGCCGCCCTTAAACTAATTTACAACTTTAAGCTCGAATTTCGGTTCTAAAGTGTTGGTTTTTTGTTAAGGATCCTATAATTATGCCAGATATTTTATTAGTCATTTTAGCGGTCATATTCGTACTGGGCATCGCTATAAACATTCACGAGTTCGGTCATTTTGCTGTCGCCAAGCTTTTCGGGATGCGTGTTGAAGCTTATTCGTTTTTCGGCCTCGGGCCACGCATCTGGGGCTTTAAATACGGCCATACCGATTACCGTATAAGCGCGATCCCGCTCGGCGCTTATGTGAAGCTTTACGGCGACGAAGCGACGGCGGCGCTTGAAGGCGGCGAATCCGAAGGCGAACCGGTGCCCGAATCCGAGCTCTACGAACTTCGTCCGCGTTGGCAAAAATTTCTCGTTATGCTCGGCGGGCCGTTCATGAATATCGTCCTGGCGCTGGCGATACCTTTCGCAGCGGCGATGATGTATGGCATTCCCTCAATGCCCGCTCCGATCGTTGGTGTGGTCTCCGGTGGTGGGGCAGCGGAATCGGCGGGCATAAAGGTCGGCGACAGGATTGCCTCGTTCAACGGCGTTCAAAATCCGACTTGGGAAGGTATAAAAGACGAATCGATGATCTCGCCCGATAAGGAAGTTCCGATGGTAGTGGATCGCGGCGGCCAGCAGGTCCCATTGACGATCAAACCCACGAAACAATTGGTTGACGGAAATAGTATAGGCGAGATAGGTCTTCTACCCGATGTCGGTGTCGAACCGGTAGAGGTCGGCACGATCGCCCCCGATTCGCCCGCCGCAGCTTCGGGCTTGCAGCAGGGTGACCGCGTTCTTGCTTTTAACGGGCGGACGGTACGCAATAGTCAGGAACTCAGCAGCCAGATAAAAGATAATAAAGACGCACCGGCAAAAATAACGGTCGAAAGAAATGGCCAGCGTCAGGAAATACAGACGGCGGCAAGAGCCGGTGAAGACGGCGTTTATCGAATCGGCATCGGATTTGCGGCAGCCAATATTACGACCCGCGTAAAGGTCGGTTTAGGCGGTGCGGCGGCTTATGCGGTCGATTCGAATATGCGGATCCTTCGCTTGACTGGGAAGGTTTTCGGCCAGCTTTTTGCCGGTGAAAGATCGGTAAAGGATGCGGGGCTTGCGGGCCCGGTCGGGATCGTTCAGATAATTTCAAAGGTCGTCAAGGAATTGGGGTTTGCGGGCCTGTTCGGCATTTTGGCCGTCATCAGCCTCAATCTCGGCGTGTTTAATCTTTTGCCGATACCACTGCTCGACGGCGGGCAGATAATGGTTTTGGGTATTGAGAAAGTGATGTCTTGGTTCGGTGCGACGCTTTCGATGGCGATAAAGGAAAAAATTCAGCTTGCGGGTCTTGGCATCATTCTTCTGCTAATGGCGTTCACGCTGTTCCTCGATATTTCGCGTTTTTTCTGATGTTCTGATTTCGCGCTTCAGCGTGCTTCTTCGCTTAACGGAAGGCAAACTTGAGTTTGAACTCAGAACTTTAATTTATGAAAAGAGTCACAAAAGCCGTCATGGTCCGCGACGTTCAGATCGGTGGCGGAGCACCCGTCGTCGTGCAGTCGATGACCAAGACCGACACGACCGATGTCGACGGCACGATTCGTCAGATCGAGGAAATGGTAACCGCCGGATGCGAAGTCGTCCGCATTGCCGTTCCCGATGACGACGCGGCCGCGGCGATGATAGAGATCCGCAAACGCACAGACGTGCCGCTGGTCGCTGATATTCATTTTCATTACAAGCTCGCATTAAAGGCTCTTGATGCCGGAATAGACAAACTCCGCATTAATCCCGGCAACATAGGACATATTAATCGCGTTCGCGAGGTCGTCCGTGCCGCCGAGGCCCGAAAAGTTCCTATCCGGATCGGCGTAAACGGCGGTTCGTTGGAAAAGGATTTGTTAAAAAAATACGGCACCGCGACGCCGGAAGCGATGGTCGAATCCGGAATGCGGCATATCCGGATTCTCGAAGACCTCGGCTTTAGCGACATTATTATTTCTCTGAAAGCATCAGACGTAAACCGCATGGTCGAAGCGTACCGCTTGATGGCCGCGAAGGTCGATTATCCGCTTCATCTTGGCGTAACCGAAGCCGGAACGCCATTCGGCGGGACTATCAAATCTGCGATCGGCCTCGGTGTCCTTCTGCATGACGGCATCGGCGATACGATCCGCGTCTCGCTTGCCGCCGAACCGCACGAAGAAGTCCGCGTCGGTTGGGAGATCCTGAAATCATTGGAACTCAGAAAACGCGGCGTAACCGTCGTCGCCTGTCCGACCTGCGGCCGTCTCGATATTGATAATTTCGTTGAGATCGTTACCGAAGTCGAACGCCGCCTTGCTCACGTCGAGGAGCCTCTGCACCTCTCGATCATGGGCTGCGCCGTCAACGGCCCGGGCGAAGCTCACGATTCACAACTCGGTATTACCTTCGGCCGGAATGTGGGCATGATATTCAAAGACGGCGTCCCGATGCGGCGTGTCGGCGGAGCGGATATTGTCGAGGAATTTGTTAAGGAAGTAGAGATACTGAGAAAAGAAGGCTCCGCCGCAAAATCGCTTTTGGAAAATACGCCGCTTGTGCAAATTTCTTGAGAATACCCGCAAAAAGGTTCAAAAACTCGCAGCGGTAAGAAAGAACATTTTCTTCTTTCCTTAGCTTTTTTGGCGATAGCTTCTTAAGGAAATAAAACGCTGAAAGGATAGTGCGGCAGATTCCTGACCACTCCGAAAACGAGCAAGAGTACTAACATACCAACCAGAATCTTTGGCGATAATACCGAAAACGGCAATTGCTTTCCACGCACCGCAACCGACAACATCGATAAAAAGAAGAACCCAAGTATGATCGCAAAAACCGGTATCAAAGCATTGTAATCAAGCGCCGCTAAAACATCGCCGTGAAACAAAGCATGAAATCCGCGCGTCAAACCGCAACCCGGACATGCAAATCCAGTCATCGAGTATAGTGGGCATACGGGCAGAAAGTTTACGTTGGCCGGGTTAAAATACCAGACAACACCGGCCGCCGCCGAAGCCACTAACACTCCCGCCGCTGCAATCTGTCTTACCAGCATCGACTCGACGATTTGAACTTGCGCGATCATTTGGTCATACGAAGGAGAATATTCTCTTATTTCTAAACTTCGGAAATTTGGACTAAGACTATGGAGATTATAAGCAATGGGGCCGCTATTAAAAAGTATTAACGGCTTTTTCATCAGACGGCCATTTGCATAAAAAGCGCGTCGGTCGCGACTTTCCTGTTGATATTTACGATAAAATTCTCGCGCAGTAGTTCGATCTCCGCCATCCATGAAGAAAGTCGATGCGATTCCGCGTTTTCGGCCAGTTGTTTGAGCGGCGGTACGATGTCGGTGTTGACAATATTCTCTTCGCCGCCCGTGAGCGAAAGTATCCAGATATCGCGGATCAGCGACAGCAGGATCGAGAGATTGTCCTCGTAGCTGTCCTTATTTTTAGCGTCGTTCATTAGTTCCGCCGTTTGCAAGAGTGACGCCCGGTTCCGGCGGATCAGGAGGCATTGCAGAACATCCAGCATCAGTTCACGCTGCTCGCGAAACTTCGCCACATCCATCGACAGTGCCCGCCGAACGCTGCCATCCGAAAGCCTTGCCGCAAGTTTTGCGTCGTCGATAGAAAATTTATTGGTATTCAGCAAAACTTCCTCGATCTTTTCGGTCTCTACGGGTGCAAAGCGGATCGTCTGGCACCTCGAGCGGATCGTCTGCAGCAAGCTGTCCGGTCGCGAAGAGATCAAAATTATATGCGATGTCGATGCCGGCTCTTCCAATGTTTTTAGAAGAGCATTCGATGCCGCATCGTTCATTTTATCCGCATCATCAATGATAAAAAATCGCGCCTTGGCTTCAAAGGGGCGAAAGTATGCTTCCCTTTCGAGTTCGCGAATTGCGTCTACCAAGATGTTCTTGTTAAACGGAACGACCATTCCGACATCGGCATGTTCGCTGAAAAATACCTGTTTAAAATCGTCTTTTTTTTCCGGTTTCGGAATGTTGAAAACCGAAACACGGCGGCAGGCCGGACATTCGTCGCAGCCTTCGAGGCCGTCCGGCGAATTACACACAAAGGCTTTGGCGATCTCGAGCGCGAACAGCTTTTTTCCTATTCCGTCGGCTCCGGCAAACAACAATGCATTCGGAACACGCCTAACGGCGAGCAGTCTTCCGAGCGTCTCTTTGACGCGTCTGTTGCCGGCAAGTTTGCTAAACATAAAATAGATGTGGTGCCGCGAGCTCCCAGTTAGTTCACTTGCTCTTAACCAATCTTAGTGCGATGCGGATTTTGCGGGTTTAAAAACTCAGTCACTATCGCAGCCACCTTCGACTGGATCTCATCTACCGACCCATTTGCATCGATCACGGCAAAACGCTGCGGTTCTTTTTCTGCTATTCGCAGGTAGGCATCTCGTACGCTCGAATAAAAGTCACCCGTTTCCGCATCCATCCGGTTTTTTTTCCGGTTGTCGCTTTCGTCGTGCGAGATCATTCGTTTCAGGGCCTTCTCAACGGAAATATCGAAAAAGAGAGTTAGGTCAGGCTTCAACCCGCCAGTCGCAAGTTCAATGATCTGTTTTACCGTTGTTTCGGGAAAGCCGCGGCCCGCTCCCTGATACGCAAAGGTTGCGTCCGCATAACGATCCGAGATGACGATCCTGCCTTCGGCAAGCGAAGGTTTGATCAGCAATTCGACGTGCTGTGCCCGGTCGGCCGCGAAAAGCAGCAGTTCGGCCAGCGGTGAGACAGTTTCTTCCGTTTCTAAAAATGCTTCACGGAGGCGGCGTCCCAGCGGCGTCCCCCCCGGCTCGCGGGTCGTGATAACGTCCAGGCCGCGGCCGCGCAGTTCACCCGAGACCATGCGCAACTGGGTGGATTTGCCGCTTCCATCTATCCCTTCAAAAGTGATGAATTTTCCCTGCAAGATCGTTACGCTGACACCGATTCGGTTTTTCGTTCCTGAGAGATAGTCGAAATTGAGTGTTTGAAAATGAGGACATCCTGGCCGCCAACGTCCAGCAAAACGGAGAATTTATCAAAACTCTTGATTCTGCCCGCCAGCGTCGAACCCTGCAAAAGATGAATCACCACGGCTACTCTTTCCCGCCGCGCCGAATTTAAAAATGCATCCTGTATATTTTGGGCAGCTTGTTTTTCCATGACATTTTTCCGTTTCCCAACGTTAAGTTATAAGAATAATTACAATTATAGCAAAGTTACTTTGGTAAATAAATATATTTTCCGTGCGAGAGAGTAATGATACACCCTTTTGATAGACGCTGGAAAGTTAAATTATTGCTCGACCCCTCACAAGCTCCAGCAAAAGGTCATTAATCTCCGGTTCATCACCGAAACCACCGAGCCAGATAACGCCTTCTTCGCGGCGAAACCAAGTCAATTGCCGCTTGGCGTAGTTTCGAATATCCTGCTTCGTTTTCTCGACGGCACTTTCCAACGACCGCTCGGCGCGCAAAGATTCGCATACACGCCGGTAACCGTGCGATCCGAGAGCTCTGCCCGTGTCTTTTACGCCCGATTCCAACAAATGTTTCACCTCGTCTACCAATCCCGCAGCAAAGTGATGCTCGGTCCGGCGGTTGATTTTTGCGTACAGCTCATCGCGCGGCGGATTCAAAACGAATATTTGAAGCCTCCCGGCAAATTCTGGTACCTCCGCCCGTTCCGGCTGCTGTTCGGATATCGTTTTACCGGTTTGAAAATAAACTTCCAACGCCCGTATCACGCGGACATAATCACGCGGAAAGAGCTTGTCCGCCGAATCAGGATCGAACTTTCTCAGGAGTTTGTGAAGATGCTCTGAACCTTTTTTCTCCTTTATCGCTCCGAGTTTTTTCCGTAAACGATCGTCGGTTTTAGGCCCGTCGAAAAGCGGCCGCCGCAGTGTCCGAAGATAAAACCCGGAGCCGCCGACAAGGATCGCGGTCTTGCGGCGCGATTCGATCTCAGCTATGCTTTTCGCTGCATCTTTCGCCCAGTCGGCCGCAGTGTAGCTGATGTTCGGATCGACATAATCGATTAGGTGGTGCGGCACGCCGCGTTTCTCATCTTCGCTCGGTTTGGCAGTGGCGATCTGTATTTTTTTATAGATCTGAACCGAATCGCAATTAATGACCTCGCCGCCGATGGCAAGAGCAAGCGATACGCCCA
Source organism: Pyrinomonadaceae bacterium (assembly GCA_014379075.1). Taxonomy (GTDB): domain Bacteria; phylum Acidobacteriota; class Blastocatellia; order Pyrinomonadales; family Pyrinomonadaceae; genus OLB17. Next base: position 8,251 of record JACMMN010000030.1, read on the forward strand.
ATGCTGTCTTGCCCGACGCCGTCGGTCCAACGATCGCATAGACCGCCTGTTGTTTAGAGGAACAAATCACTGATAAACCTATACTAACACAAGGGTTGTGATGCGAATTGCTCCAAGCCGGGAAAAGAAATGAATTATGACAAGGCAATAATTGTTATCGGATCGATCTGCATGGCAAATGCGGTCCTCTACGTCATTGCCGAATGGCGTAATTGGCAAACGGCCCGCGGGCTTTCAAAATTTGTGGCAAGCACCGCGTTTGTGGTTTTAGCCGTTCAGAACGGTGCAGCCGGTTCAATTTACGGCCGCCTTATCCTGCTCGCATTAATTTTTAGCTGGGTGGGCGACGCTCTGCTTCTCTCCTTAAGAAGTACTTTTCTATTGACGGGAATGGCTGCCTTTTTCTTGGCCCATGCGGCGTTCGCGGCCGCCTTCGCCTCACTGCCTCTCGAAACCACCTGGCTGACGATTGCTTTAGTAATACTAACCACAGGAGCGTTGGCAATTCTTAGCTGGTTGTGGAAATATCTTGAGCCATTTTACAAGATCGCGGTACCCGTTTATCTGACTGCCATCACTGTAATGACATCGCTTGCCATTGCCGCGAGCTCGGCTTCTCCGCTTTTGGCGACCGGAGCTTTAATCTTCGTGGTGTCGGACATCTCGGTCGCACGCAATCGATTCGTAGAAAGGAATGTTGTTAACAAGATATGGGGGATGCCTCTTTATTACGCGGCCCAGCTTCTCTTTGCGATGTCCGTGCTCTCGCACGGATAATGCAGTATTCTTGTTTCAAATAGAACTGCTTGCTTGATTCTTATTTTTCGGGAACCTCAAAAATGAAAAAAATATCTGCCGTCCTGGTCCTTTTTTTCCCGTTCTTTTCGGTTAACGGCCAACAACCGAATCCGGCCCAATACGTCAACCCGCTCATCGGAACGCAAAAGATGGGGCATACCTATCCCGGAGCGACCGTTCCGTTCGGCTCAGTGCAGCTTTCGCCGGATACAGATCAGCAGCCGCATAATATCGGAGGTAAATACAACAAGGACGCTTATAAATACTGTGCCGGCTACCAATATGACGACTCATCGATAGTCGGGTTTTCGCACACGCATTTCAGCGGCACGGGCCATTCCGACCTCGGCGATTTTCTGATTATGCCGAGCGTCGGCGAACTGCAGCTCGAACCGGGCAGCAAAGCGGACCCGAAAAGCGGTTTTCGCTCCGCGTTTTCGCACGCGAACGAAATCGCCGAACCGGGATATTACAAGGTCAAACTCGACGACGATAATATCTGGGCCGAAATGACGGCAACCACGCGCGTCGGTTTCCATCAATACACGTTTCCGAAATCGGACAATGCCCACATCATCTTCGATCTGATGCACGGCATTTATAATTACGACGATAAGAATGTCTGGACGTTCGTTCGCGTTGAAAACGACCGCACGATCGTCGGCTATCGTCAAACGAACGGCTGGGCGCGAACCCGGACGGTTTATTTCGCGATGGAATTCTCAAAGCCTTTTTCGAGTTATGGCTTCAAAAACTTCGGCAAGGAAGATTACAAAGGTTTCTGGCGAAAATTCGATCAGTCTAAGAATTTCCCCGAAATGGCGGGCAAACAGATCCGGGCGTATTTCGATTTCAAAACCGAAGACGGAGAGAAAGTTAATATAAAATTTTCCCTTTCGCCTGTTTCAACCGAAGGTGCGATGAAGAATCTGAAGGCGGAGATTCCTCACTGGGATTTCGAACGCACGAAACGCGAAGCTAAGGCCGAATGGAACAAAGAACTCGGTAAGATCGACGTCACCGCTCCGTCGCGTGACGATCTCGTAAATTTTTATACCGCTCTATATCATACTTTTCTCTCGCCGACGGTTTACATGGACGTCGATGGAAAGTACAAAGGCCTCGACCAAAACACTCACCAGGCTAACGGCTTTACTAATTACACCACGTTTTCGCTCTGGGACACATACCGTGCGCTCCACCCGTTTTTCAATATCGTCCAGCCGAAACGCAACCGCGACATGGTGCGTTCAATGATGGCCCATTACGATCAGAGCGTGCATAAGATGCTGCCTGTCTGGTCGCATTACGCCAACGAAAACTGGTGCATGATCGGCTATCACAGCGTTTCAGTGATCGCCGACGCCATCGTCAAAAATAATATCGAAGGCATTGACGCCGGAAAGACACTCGACGCGATGGCGCAAACGGCACGGACGAAATATTACGATGGCCTCGAACATTACATGAAAATGGGCTATGTGCCGGAGGATAAAAATTCTTCGTCGGTTTCAAAAACTCTGGAGTACGCCTACGACGACTGGTGCATCGCCCAAGCGGCGAAAAAGCTGAACCGGACGGACATTTTTAACGAATTTTCGAAGCGTTCGGAGAATTGGAAGAATGTTTACGATTCATCATCCGGCTTTATGCGGCCCAAAATGAGCGACGGTAAATTCCGTGAGAAATTCGACGCCCTGCAAACACACGATCAGGGATTTATCGAGGGCAACGCGTGGAATTACAGCCTTTACGTTCCACATGATCCCGCTGAGATGATCGAAATGATGGGCGGCAAAGCCAAATTCTCAAAACACATGGACGAGCTTTTCACGATGCATCTCCCGGACGAGTTTTTCGCTGAAACAGAAGACATCACCCGCGAAGGCATAATCGGAAATTACGTCCACGGCAACGAACCGGCCCATCACGCCGCGTATCTTTATAACTGGACCGACGACAAATGGAAAACGCAGGAACGCGTGAGGATGATCCTCAAGAATCAATACCGCCCGACACCCGACGGCCTCGGCGGCAACGACGACTGCGGGCAAATGTCAGCCTGGTATTTATTTTCAGCACTAGGTTTTTATCCCGTCGCTCCCGGCTCAGACCAGTACGCACTCGGAAGCCCGGTAATTAAAACGGCGACGATTAAACTGGAAAACGGCAAAACCCTCTCGATCGAGGCATTGAACCAGAGCGATAAAAATGTATATGTTGAAAAAGTTTTGGTAAACGGAAAGCAGATCGACCGCCCATATCTAACGCACGCCGAGATCATAAACGGCGGAAAGATCACATTTTATATGAGCGAAACCGCTAAAAGATAAGAAAGTTATGGCCGCAAAAAGACACAGAAAGCACAAAAACAAGAATTTTCCTTGTGACTTTTGCACCTCTTAAGGCCATCACTTTTGACCGGCCAACCGCATAAGCAAAACGGCCATTACCAAGCTGAGCAAAATGAGACCGCCGAAAATTTGATTACGCGAAAATCTCATTTTTCTTCAAAAAGAAGTACCGGATTTATCTTGAATTGAAGCATCTTCGCGGTATCGCGTCCGCCGTCGCCGCCTTTTCGCTGCATCGTGATGCGGCCGATCTTTAAGTTGCCGTTGCGGGTAATAACAACCGGCCCGTCGCCGAAAAACTTTATCGCGTAATCGCTACTCCGCAAAACCCAACGCGGTTTCACTTCCGATTTGAGGGCGACCATCATCCAGTTTGCACGATACAATCCGTCGCCTTGAAACAGATCGGATACGATCGCGGCCTTGTTTACACTAAAGAAATCAAGGATCTTCTTCTGCGTTGCCGTATCGAATTCATCAATAAACATTCTCTCCCGGTCGCGCGAAGGTTTGTTTTGTTTCACCTCACCGAGAAACAGTTTCATGGCCTCCACGACATCCGGCGGCATCTTCCACATCTTCGCATAAGTCGCCAGCCAGCGTTTATCGACCTGGTTAAAACCATTTGGGCTGCTAACCAGCTTTATCGAAATTCCCTCGGCAGTTTCGGCTCTTTTCGTTTTAACATTGACCTGCACATCGGCTTTTTCGCCATGCGGTTTTGCCGCTAAAACGCTTTCTATCTCATTAAACGTATACCCCATAAACGCGAGCCATACCTTAGCCTCGTTGTCCGTGCGCCAGTTATTAAACTTAGCCATGACCTCCGTTTCATTATTAAAACCCCCTTTGGCCGTCTTCGATCCGAGTGCAATTTTATCGCCCTGTGGATTTTGAGCTAACGACACCGGAGCAGAAACGGTGGCCAGAAGGAAAAAGAAGATGACCGCAGATCTATTACGCTGCATATAAGATTATTAATTATTGGAAGAGAACTTGATTGCCCAGTTTATTTTAGTAAGCACGCGTCAGATCGACGCCCGTGTAGTAGTGTTTGATGATCTCGTCATACTTCACGCCCATTTTTGCCAATCCGTAAGCACCATATTGGCACATGCCGACGCCGTGGCCCCAGCCTCGGCCGGTGAAGGTGTAGCTCGCGACGGCGTTGCCTGAGTCGTAGCGTTTATTTATCACGAATAGCTGTTCGTTCAATCGCAAGGCCGAGCGTATCTTCCCGCCTTTCAAGGTTTTCACTCCGTTCGAACCGATAATTTCGAGTTCGACCGCCCGCCGCGAATAACCTTTTTGCTTGATATTAATGTCATAAAGCGTTCCGATGCCGCGAACATATCGCGACAAACGGGACTGCACCGCTCCCGCTCCGAGCGTCGTGCTCCAATTGGTAAACGGCGACATATTTTCGGCAACCGTCGGAATACCGGTCGGCTTTATTTCAAGATAAATAACCGTTCCGGCAGTATCCGTTTGGTAACTCACGTCCTCACCGCCGACGAGTGCTGCTTCCCGTACCTGGTAAAGCTCTGTCCCGAATTGCCTGAACAAAAACACATCCGGCCGGACGGTTACCTGCCGCTCCGATTTGCCCGAACGCAGAACGAGCTTTCCGTCGACCGCTGCCTTCGTCGTGCCGGTCTGAAGCATCGGCGTCCATTTCTTTTTTTCGTAAATTTGCCGGATCAGCCGCAGCATTCCGGCACGTGAGAACGGCCGGTTCGGTTTCAGGGTGAGATCTGGATGAAGCTTGAAATACCCGTCGCGCATCAGCATCGCAAAGTCCGCCCGGCGGTCCTTCGGTATTTCCGCTGCGTCGTCGAATGAAAGATGGTAGCTGACATCTGAATCGCTCAGCAGCGTATCAGCCGTTCCCGGCGTATAAAGAAATCCGCTCAGAATTCGTGCAAGTTCGACGGGTTTTGCTGTTTCCTTATTTACATTCGGGAACGTTTTGCCGAATTTGGAAGCGATCTGGTTAAGCCAGTTCGAAATCTCGCCTTCAGCCGGTGTGTCTTCCAGCCATTCGTCCGTTATCTGATTCGTAGTCATCGAAAAGCCGTTTACCGCGAGCAGGGACATCAAGCGGACTAGTTCCAGATTGCCTTCATCGCGGAGTTTCGCCGGCTGCCGCACGGTTTTGATCAGAAACGGCTCGAAATGCCGGCGGGCTTCCAGCGAACACTCTACTCCGCGAAGATATGGATCGGCTTTATCGAAAACGTTCTCCGAATTCTCCGTTCGTCCTCCGCATGTCGATGTGTAATACGCAGTGATCGGCACGCCTTTATATGTCGCTACGATTCCGCGTGTTTCGCGAACAGCTTGCGTACCCATTTTTGATTCAATCGAAACACCTTTATAAACCTGCGACGACACCGTCGGAACCATGTCGAACCCCTTCGTCCCGTAGGCATTGATATTCGCTATCGCATAAGTGCGTGCGGCGACCGCCTGAGCCTTCTGTGCCTCAAGCTGCGGCAATGAAAGTTCACTCGGAACCACGCCGAGCAAATATTCCTCGAGCGGCACGACATTGACGACCGTCAAAGTTCCCCGCGAATTTACGAAAACCTCGATCTTCCCGCGATAAGCTTTGCCGTTCAACTTCACCGGATTCGCCCGTTCGTTAAAAGAACCGAACGATACCGATTTAAGTGACGAATACTGCGCCGAATCGCTCGGCCCGTTAACGATAACTTCCCGCAAATTCGGATTGACCACATCCGGCCCGATCGCTTTCGTATCGCCGGTCGTTCTTATCAAACTGCGGACCTCGGATTTCCCGGCTGTCCGCATTTGCTGTGAAAGGGCTATTGCGTCATCGGAAACCATCGTCTTTTTCTCCGCCACCATTACCGTGTCTTCAAATCCCTTCGCCGCTAATTCGGCCTTAAATTCATTGGCGTCTTCAAGCGTCTCCTTTATGCCGCCTACCCAAACTATCCACGTGTTCGCGGCCGGATTGATACTAACCAAAGCAGTTTCGCCCGTCTCTTCACGAATCTCCGCGGCAAGATCGTTCGCCTCCTTTTGCGTCGGCAGATTCTGTATCTCAAACCGGTAATTCTCGATCACCGGCGGCCGGTAAGCCCGGGCGGACACCGAAACTCGGCTCGCCCCCAGCATCCTCAAAGGCTCGTCCGGCGAAAACGCGACAAGCGACGAATCTGACGTAGTGATCGAAACCGAACCCGAATTAGTCGAAAGCCCGATGCGGATCAGCGGCTCCTGAACCAGAAAAAAATACTCGCCGTCATAAGCAAGGGTGGAACAAGCCAGGATCACAAGCGTCGTTAAAGCAAAAATAGAGCGTTGGATCATATCTGTATGATAATAGAGCGGGCGGATTTTGTCAGTAAATTTAGTTTGTCCGCAAGATCAGTCGAGAGCATTAAAAATAAACGGAAAAGTCGCAAATGTCTGTCCCCGATGCTGCGGGCGAAAGGCAAACATTACGATCTTTCCATTTCCATAGGAGGTTTCAACCAGCGCCGCTTTACCGTTCAGATACTTTTCGCCGAGCATCCAGCCAGACATCAGAGCGTCTTTTTGGGCGTATCGCGCGATGACTTTGACGGGGGCATCTGCTGCGATCTCGAACGCGGAGCTGGTGATAAAGTATGCGGCGATTTCTTTTCGTATTCCGCGGGCAAGCGGCTGATTCGTATTTACGTCCAACATTACGACCGAACCGGGATTATAAAATTCACTTCGCTTGAGACCAGTCAGGACGTTACGAACAGGGAGGCCGAATTTGCTGATCACCAGACCGCACGAATCGTCGAAACAAATCAGCTTTCCGCCGTTTTCAACGAATTTCTTGAGATTTTCTACTCCGATATCGCCGATCCCGCCCGCAAATTCCGCCGGATAGCGTTCGGCGCTCAATCCTTTGACGATGCTGTTTTCATTATCCGCCGGTAGAATTATCACATCATGATCCAGCTTATTTTGCCGAAAGTCCTGATCGGAGACAGAGGTGAACGGAATCTGGTGATTATCGAATACGAGCCGCGTCCAGCCCTCGTCCATCGACGAAGTAAAAGCCTTGTAAAGTCCGATCTTTTGATCTGTTTTTAGCGGATTTGGCATTTTACTGAATGGCTGCGGATTAGCCGGCAGATTTAGAACACCGCGGGCCTGATTTATGCTTTCCACTTTTTTCAACGTGCCGCGATATTTTTCGAGATCTCTGAAACTAAGAATGGCTTCTGACTCAACGCCCATTTGCAGCGGCAGCGTCCAACCGGCAACGTCGTAGGGAACATCAGGTTCTCCGTTAGCATTTACTCGATTCGGATAAATTTGTCTTTCGAACAAACTGAGCACGTTATTTTTCTGCGGCTGATTTACAAAAACGAGAAAGCTGCCGAGCGGAATCTCATGATAATCCGGCATCTTCTCCATTTTTACATAAAGCTCATTCGTCATCTGATGAATTTCGATTCCCTGCCACATTAATATTTCGAGCATTCGGGAGACCGCTTCGGTATTTGGCTGCCCGGCCTGGATAACAAATGCTTGCGGATCATTCGAATTCGTCTCGAGATTCGCCTTTCCGAGATCATAAAAGTTACGCAAATAGCGCGCTCTGAACTTTGCCGCCATTTGAAGAAGCGCTCGGCTGGCCGTCATTTCGATCTCGGCGATGTCCCGCGGCCGCCACATGCCGCCGTTCCAGATATCGGGAATATTCGTTGCCGATTCGAGCGGCGAATTCAACCCCCGCGAAGCTCGCGATTTTTGCAATTGATCTTTCGTGATCTCAACCGGTGACATCAGGTTCGCACTCGCCGCTTCCGACAAAATGCCGATGGAATTGTGATAATACGGAGCCGAGCGAAAACCGCCGTGCCACCAAGTATCGAATGTCGTGTTAGTCGCGACGCCGGGAATATTTTTCGCCTGCAGATCGGAAGCCATTTTGTAACCCGCTAGGCCGACTTCCCGCAATATGAGCGGTGCGATGCGCGGATTCGGCGGATCGAAGAATGGCGGAATTACGAATCTCGCACCCGTTTGCCCCATCTGATGAACGTCGTAAACGATCTGCGGAAACCATTCCTGCCAGTAAAGTTTGGTTATCGCCTGCGTTTCCTTCAGATTGAGCATGAACCAGTCGCGGTTATTGTCGTGCCCGGCGTAATGATGGTAAAGCTCCGGCGGAGATGTGCCTTCGCTCTTGGTGCCGAGCGTTTTGCGATACCAATTCGCAACAATGTCAATGCCATCCGGATTTGAGGAGGGAATGAGCAGCAAAATTGTATTGTCTAAAATCTCTTTCGTTTCTGCGTCATTTGAAGTAGCAAGTTCATAAGCGAGATTCATCGACATCTGGGACGCGACGATCTCCGTCGAGTGGATCGAACAAGAGATGGAAATGATGGTCTTGCCGCTCTTAATTAAATCTTCAAGTTCAACTGCGTCCTTAACCATTCGCGGGTCGGCCAGCTTTTGATTTATCCTGCGGTATTTATCGAGGTTCCTGACGTTGTCTGACGAAGATATGAATGCAGCGATGAGCGGTTTGCCAAGTGTTGTTTTGCCTATTTCGCGGACGGCGACGCGATTGCTTGCCTTGTCTAATTTGTTGAAATAATCGGTGATCTGCGCCCAATCGGCGATCGTTTTATCATCCGTGGGATGAAAGCCGAGCACGGTTTTAGGCGACGGCACCTGAGCGACAATCGTTAACGAAAATAGTAAAATGAACGCCGCTAAAGAAAATTTAGCCCAAAAAGGCCTCAAAAATCTCAAAAATTCTGTTTTGTGCTTTTTGTTCCTTTTGGGGGCTAAATTTCTTCGCTTCACCGGTTTCCCGCGATAAACGATATTAACTCGAATCATATGCAAAATGTTTCCCTGGAGGCGATTGAGGACAATACGAAGCTGACGTTTCCTGTTCAGAAGTCTAACAAATCGAGCCTCATCGGCAAACTACGATATTGGTGGTCCTGGCTGATCGCGGGTTCGCTGCTGCTTTTTGTTGCAACTCCGGCTTTGATCGTGTTATGGCTCATAAATCGCAGGATGTGGCTTTATCCGCTTGCTCAATGGGGAGCAAAGACTTGGCTTGCGGCATCGGGCGCAACAGTTGAGGTTAAAGGTTTGGAAAATTTGGAAGACGGACGATCCTACGTCTTTATCTCAAACCATCGTTCCTATCTGGATACCGCAACATTGTTCTTTTGCGCCGGACGAAAAATGGGCCTCGTAGCGAAAAAAGAATTGCTAAAAGTTCCTGTGCTCGGCCAGGGAATGGGTTTTGTGAACATCATCGCCATCGACCGTTCAAACCCGGAACGAGCTTTGCGATCAATGGAAAAGGCACGCGAAGTAATGAACCAGGGTTATTCGTTCGGTGTTTTTGCCGAGGGAACGCGCGGTATGCCCGGCGAATTTCTGCCCTTTAAAAAAGGAGCGTTCCATCTCGCGATGCAGACGGATGCCCCCATCGTTCCGGTTGCGATAAAAAATACGGATTTGATGATGGGAAAGAAAACCGGTGTCGCATACGGCGGCACTATTGAGATGACTTTGCTGCCGCCGATCGAAACGAGGGATGTTGACGAATCGAATTTAATGGAGCTTTTGAAGCAAACGCGTTCTGCGATCGCACGGGAACTTGGCGCCTGAAAAACGAAAGGGACAATACATTTCATGCCGCCCTTGCAGAATTTACGGTTTCTTGATCGGCTGCGGAGTCGGAGCCGGTGTTTCTTCCGGTGCCCCGTCGTCGTCAAGTATCCGGACATCGCTTCGTCCGAGTTTGTAGTCTTTATATTTGACTCGCACCCGCATTTTTACCGCCTGTCCGCTTTCAAAAACCAGCTCGTCGTCAGAGCTTGAAAATGACGGAAACCAATATTTACCATCCACATTTTCGCGCCAGGTTTCCGTTATCGGGAATCGCTCCTTTCCTTCGGGAACAGCTTTTCCCTTAGATTTGACGATAAGAAAATCGACATCATCGACCCAGATCCGCCCCGAAAAGAATTTTGCGATGCCTTTTTTTGCGTCCGGCATTACCTTTGGCGAAACCTCGAACACATGTAGATTTAATTCATCAATTTTCTCTTTCCCAAGATAAACAAAATTGTATTGCTCGACCTTCGAAGGCTCGATGGCGAACGGATCGATCCCGCCCAGATTCTCGATATCCGCGACTGTAATGACAATCTCCGTCATCGTCGAAACAGGTGCGAATAAAATCTTCTCAAAACGTTCGCCGGCCTCATTAAATGTCAGATAAGAATCGCGTTTGAACGTGCCAGTAATATTGCCGCCCATTCCGACCGTCTGGATCGTCGCGTACCGATTGAAAGCATAAACATTTAATGCCTGTCGAAATAAGGCTTCGTTACGTGTAAATTTTTTTACGATGCTGTCTATCTCGGCTTGGCTCAGGCTGGTCTTGACGACCGCCGAAGTCTGACCCGATATGGAAATTACTGATAAACAGACGGCTATTAGGACACCTGAGAAAAGTTTTTTCATCATTTTACCTTAAATTATGAACCTCTGAAATAGATGCTGTTGAAGGCATAAAAGTTCACCAGGAATGCTGAAAAAAGGAAACTCCTCTCTTTTCGGAGGGGAGTTTTATTGGGATAAGCCTCTAATCCACAAAATCTATTTCCACCTTATGCGGAATAATTCCGGCCTTGAATCCCTCATCAAGAAGGAGGCGGACACTTTCCTTGCCGCGCTCGCCGTAATCCAGCGTCAGGTCGTTGACCCACATCGCAACGAAGCGGTCGGCGAGTTCGGGCGACATATCGCGTGCAAACTGCATCGCGTATGAAAGAGCGTCTTCGCGGTTTTCCATTGAATAGACGATGCTGCGGTGCAGATGTTTTGAGACCTGTCTCATAAGGTCTTCGCCCAGATCGCGGCGGATCGCGTTTCCGCCCATCGGCAGCGGCAAGCCGGTTTTCTCGTGCCACCATTCGCCGAGATCGAGAACTTTCGCCAGCCCGAGTTGTTTGTAAAAGAGCTGCCCCTCATGGATCAAAAGCCCGGCATCGACTTTTCCTTTTTGAACTTCGTCTATGATCTCGTCAAAAGGCACGACAACGTATTCAAATTTTGGATTATACAGCCGCAATGCCAAAAACGCGCTTGTCATTTCACCCGGAATGGCGATCTTCATGTCCGGTATCTCGTCCACGCTTCGAGGGTCTTTTGATACAAGGATCGGGCCGTATTTATCGCCGATGCTCGCTCCGTGCGGCAGCAAAGCGTATTTATCGGAAATGTAAGCATACGCATGAAACGATACCGCCGTTACATCGAAAACGCCGTTTTTCGCATCTTCATTCAGCGTCTGAATATCTTTCAGCGTATGTTCGAATTTTAGACCTTCGGTCTCGAGCTTATTGGTCGCGAGGCCGTAAAACATAAATGCGTCGTCCGAATCGGGCGAGTGGGCAACCGTGATCGTGCGTACTTCGGGGGCTCTTTCAGTATTTACCGACATAAATTAAACTTCACTGTAGAAAATATTGGTGTCGTAGAAAACTTTTATTTTACCGCTTTCGGCGTGTTTGGCAAAGAGAGCCCGAAGCTCAGCAACCATCGGCTCGTAATTTTCACTTGATTCCGAAGGCATATACGATGACGAAAGCACTCTTCCCTTTAACCCTTCAAAATCAAACACTTGCTCGTTTTGGAATGTTTTGCGCCGAAAATCGGCCTCGAAAAAATCAGCCAAACTTTTTTCATCTATATTGTCATGACGAACCTTTGTGTAATCGTTTGCAAATTTTATGAGGAATTTTTCGTATTCAATCAAAAACCGCGTCGAATCCAACTGGCGCTCGTTCCAGATCAGGGCAACATAGCCTTTCGATTGCAATATCCGCCTAAATTCGCCGAGCGTTTTCTGCTGATCGAACCAGTGAAACGCCTGCGCGGCTACCACATAATCGACCGAATTATCCGGCAGATTAGTATTCTCCGCCGTGCCTTCGAGGCTCGTAAAATTAGGAAAATCGCGGAGAAACTCTTCGGCCGCATTTCGCATTGCGTTATTCGGCTCGACGCCAAAAACTTTATTACCATTTTCGAGAAACACTTCCGAGGAAATACCGGTTCCCGATCCGATGTCGGCGATCACCGAAGATTTCGTCAAATTCATCTCATCGCGAAAAAATTGCAGAATATCAGCCGGATAACCAGGACGGTATTTAACGTAATTTTCCACGCGGTCCGAAAACCGCTCGACCGTTGTTGTCATTTAATCGCCCGCAAGAAATGCTGTCAATTTCCAGACGCCGCCTTTCTTTTCGAAACACGCACGGTAATCGATCGGGCTGCGGACATATTCGGCTTTGACATAACCCTTTTTACCGCCAAGCGTCTCGACCTTGAGCCACTCGTACTCGTCCTCCGAATTCTTCGTCTTCACCGAATCCTGATAATCGGTTTTTACAATATTGTAGGAAAGAGAAGCTACCACATCTGAATCGGTGGTGGGCTTTTCCCGCAAGTTCACATTGTTCCCGAATATTGCCTGATGTTCGAAACTGTCAATATCCTGGGGAAACGATGTGTAAGTATACGGAGCCCAAAACCAAGACTCTCTCGGCCCGCCGCCCTCACTCGAGAAAGATCCGCCATTTTTAATAACCCGGAGAAATTCATCCCAAAATTCAGCTTTCGGGTTCTCGATCTTCCAGGTCTTTTTGAAATTTGCAAAACCGTTTGATCCGCCGAAGCCATTTTGGATATTGCGATCGATAACGCTCAAGACGTATTTAGCGTCACGCTTTTCCGCCGCGGCGATCAGCTTTGTGCGAAAAGTATTAAAAGAAGCGTCATTTTTCCCTTCATCGACCGGCTTAATATAACGCTCCTGCGAAAGAACAAGAGTAAAACCGTATAAAAACAAACCCGATAATAATAAGAATCGCAGCCTCATATTAGATTCTCCCCGCATCTCAGCGGCCCGGTCACTCCGCGTCGCTAACCTCCTCACCTGTCCACTGCGTTCTGCGCGAATGTGGAATGTCAAATTGGTCCAAAATCCGAAAACACAAATGATCGACCAGATCGTCGATCGTTTCCGGCCGGTGATAAAATCCGGGGCTCGCCGGTAAAATTGTCGCTCCCGCGCGCGAAAGTTTTAGCATATTTTCCAGATGTATTGCGTTAAAGGGCGTTTCACGCGGAACAAGCAGCAGTTTGCGGCCTTCTTTCAAACAAACATCTGCCGCGCGGTGGATCAAATTGGTTCCAGAACCTGAAGCGATCGAGCCGAGAGTGCCCATCGAACACGGAACGATTATCATTCCCGCCTGTTTGTTCGATCCCGACGAAGGCTTTGCGGCGAAATTGTCCAGCCGCCAGAATCGGATAATTTTTGAGTCACTCGACAGCCCGAGCCATTCGTTTATCTTCTCATTCGTCGGCTCACGCAGATTAGTTCCCGTCTCGACCTGCGCGACGGTCGCTGCCGTTCCCGACATTATCAGATTTATCGTTTCGACCGCCCCGCTAGCCGCCAAAAGCTGCAAAGTGCGGTGCGCGTAGATCGTCCCTGAAGCACCGGTGATCGCGACTGTTAATTCCATAAGGTGTAGAAAGATTATATCTTTTAATCGGAAAATATGCCCGGAAAACACGCGAAGAGTCGGGAAAATTTTCTTTTCGGACTTTCATTTTTTTCGAGGGGACGGTGTGTCTCGCGGCGTAACCAAAACGATTTTAACGATTGGCAATCTTCGTTTTTTTGCGGGTGATACGAATAAGGCGGGTCCAACGCGTTAACAAGTAGATAACGCCGGAATGGACAGTCTGACGGCCGGCTGAGCAGGTAGATTATGAACGGATTTGAATGCACTTTATACAAATTGACGCTAAATTTCGTGACCAGCGACCTAGTTGTTTCGCTGTTCATAAAACTGACTTCCGCTTATAAATACATCGGGTATTTGATCTAGTATTTGGAGTTCAGACGCAAGAGTTCAGCGACGCTCCAAGCCTGTGCGGCGCATCCCCGCGGCGCGTACGGCGGATCGGCGTCGAAGATCTCGGACACCTGTCCGGCCATTGCATAGGTCAGGTGAAGTTTGAAGCTGCTGATTATCTGGGCGACGCGGGCATCGGTTGCGGCGTCCTTTGAATTGACCTTTAAATAGGCGTCCACAAACGGCCCCATCAGCCAGCCCCAAACAGTTCCCTGATGATAAGCCGCGTCGCGTTCCAACGGCGACCCGATATAAATTGAGGCGTAATGAGGATCATGGCGCGATTGCGAGCGGAGCCCCACCGGAGTAAGCAACTCAGCTTCGACCTTTTCAACGACTTTTCGTCCTTTTTCAGGGTCAAGCATCGTATGGGTCAAACTGACCGCGAATATCTGATTGGGCCTTATGGATGCGTCTCTCTCTCCGCCGTTCACCACGTCATAAAGACAATCTTCGTGCTCGTTCCAAAACTGTCCGTTAAAACTTGCTTTAGCCGCCGCGGCCATCGACAAATAAATTTTTTGCCGTTCCCCGTCGCCGAACCTCTTAGCGAACTCTGCTGTCACGCAAAGCGCGTTGTACCAAAGCGCCTGTATTTCGACCGCTTTTCCGGTTCGCGGTGTAACGACCCAATCGCCGATCTTGGCGTCCATCCAGGTCAACTGCACTCCCGGTTCACCGGCATAAAGCAGTCCGTCGGTGTTAACGTGGATTTGATACCGTGTGCCGCGGATATGCCAATCGATGATGTCGATCAGCTTCTCGAAGAGGACTTCGCGGAGGAGATCATAGTCACCGGTTTTTTCAACATAGGCCCGGATCGCCTCGAAATACCACAGCGTGGCGTCAACCGTATTGTACTCCGGTGTTTCACCGGCGTCGGGAAACCTGTTCGGCAGCATTCCTTCGGAAATATGCTTTCCAAATTCGATCAAGATACTCTTCGCGATCTCAGGCCGGTTCGTCGCAAGCGTCAGGCCGTTCAGCGCGATCATGGTGTCACGGCCCCAGTCTGAAAACCAGTGGTATCCGGCGATAACCGTCTTGCCGGACCCGCGTGAAACGATAAATTGATCGGCGGCAAGCACGAGCCGCGACGAAAATCCATCTTTCGCTCCTGAAATTTTTACGAGTTCTTTGCGCCGTTCAATCTCGGCGGTCTCGTAGGTTTCCACATCCGCGATCAGTCTTCGTTCGGTCGATGCGATCACGCGGGCATCCGTCGTCAGATCGAACCGCAGGCTGAACGGCTGAAACAGATCTTCGCGAAAATCGAACCCGCGTTCCTGTTCGATGGCGTATTCAAAATTTCGATACCACTGGCCCTGCCGCTCGATCGATCGGGCATTGTGAGCAAAATAGAGCGTCGGCATCTCCGTGTGAGGTGAAACAGAAACAAGATTCTCCTCGGCATTGTAACCGCCATCGAATTCCGCGTTTTCATGCTTCAGATGATGATGATCGCGAAAGGCGATCAGGGGTTTTAATTCGATTTCAAATTTGAGAGCTGAAATTACTGATCTGTTTTTTATCTTCCATTGGCACACCGTCGAATTTTCGCCATAGATCATAAAAATCGAATTCTCAATTTCGATGCCGTTTACGTGATAAGTCCAGATCGGAAAAGGATCGAGCCGAAACTGTTTCAGAAATCTATAGCCTTCTGGATGAACGCTGCCAGGATACCTATTGCTTGAAAGTTCAAAACGCTCGCCATTGATAACCAGCGTCGCTTCAAATTTTGACAGCAAAACCATCCGGCCAAGCGGCGGCCGTGTCGCAGCAACAAGCAGCCCGTGGTAACGCCGCGAATGGGCACCCGAAATAGTCGACGAAGCATAACCGCCGATGCCGTTCGTTTCGAGCCATTCCCGAGCGGTGGAACTTTCAAAGTTACCGCAAATATCCGAATCAAAATCAATCATTTTTTGAAAGTCCGAAATTGCAGATTACCGCACATACGAAAGACGGCATAAATAAAAAACGGCGACAGAGAAAATCTTCGCTGTCGCCCCATTTCTCCTGAATTGGAACCCGTTGCTGTTCCTGATAACTACGCCTTATCCAGCTTTTCTCCGGCGCTGGACGTCCTGATAATGAAATCGACGGCATCCCGCGACGAATCGGTCAGGTGAATGAGGCCTAAGTCTTCGGGATTTATGTATTTTTCGTTAAGCATTGTCGAGGTTATCCACGCGAGCAGCCCTCGCCAATATTGCGATCCGAACAGCACGACCGGGAAATTGCGGATCTTGCGTGTCTGGATCAAGGTTAAGGCTTCAAAAAGCTCGTCCATAGTGCCGAAGCCGCCCGGGAAAATTATGTAGGCATTGCTGTATTTTATGAACATGGTCTTGCGGACCATGAAATATTTGAACGTCAGCGATTTGGTCAAATACGGATTCGGCTTTTGCTCGAACGGCAGTTCGATGTTGCACCCGACTGAGATCTTTCCCGCCTCAAACGCTCCGCGATTCGCTGCCTCCATTATTCCCGGCCCGCCGCCGGTTATGATCTCGAATCCGGCATCTGCCAGCAATGCTGCTGTGTGTTGGGCAGCCGCGTACATCGGATCGTCCGGATGAGTACGAGCCGAACCGAAAATAGACACGCCGCGGGTGATGGTTGCCAGGTCGTCGAAACCACCTACGAATTCGCCCAGGATGCGAAAGACCCGCCACGAATCAGAAGTTTTATACTCGTCTTCTTCCGCAGGCGATCGAAGGAGTACCTCGTCATCCGTCAATTGCCAGTAATCGGGCGCTTTTTCTAGTTTCTTTGCCTCGGCAACCGTCTTCGGCTCCGGCGGTTTAGCTCTGTCCTTCGCTTTTTTCGGTTTGTTTGCGTCTGTTTCAGCCATTCAATATTTGGAAAGCGGACATCCGTGTCCGTTTCCATTAAACTCCCATGATGTTGTATCCGCAATCGACGTAGATCGTTTCGCCGGTGATGCCGGACGACATATCGCTGACGAGAAATAGGGCTGTATTGCCGACTTCGCTGGCCTGAACGTTCCGTTTCAGAGGCGAGCGTTCGGCGACGTACCCGAGCAGCGAACCCATTCCCTTCACGCCGCGTGCGGAAAGCGTGTTGATCGGCCCGGCACTGATCGCGTTTACGCGGATATTTTGTTTGCCGAGATCGGCGGCGAGATAGCGGGTAGAGGCTTCGAGCGCGGCTTTGGCGACACCCATCACGTTATAATTCATCACCACCTTTTCGGCCCCGTAATAGGTCATTGTGACTATGCTGCCGCCTTCGATCATCAGCGGCGAAGCGGCCAGGGCGATCTGTGTCAGCGAAAATGCACTGATCTCAAGAGCCGTCGTAAAGGCTTCGCGTGTGGTCGTGACGAACTCACCTTCCAAAGCCTCTTTTGGAGCGAAAGCGATAGAATGGACTACAAAATCGAGTTTGCCGTATTTTTCGCCCACCGCTGCAAAGGCCGCATCGACCTCCGCTTGATTCGTCACATCGCACGGGACTACCAGCGAGCCGGGGAGCTCGGCCGCAAGTTTCTCTACATTTTCCTTGAGCCGTTCGCCCTGGTACGTAAAAGCCAGTTTTGCGCCCTCAGCGGCGCAGGAGGCGGCACACGCCCAAGCGATCGAGCGTTTGTTCGCTACCCCGAAGATCATTCCGACTTTATTTTCAAGCATAATCTTGTCACGATTCACGACTCTTCAATCCGTTACATAAATCTTCTGTAAAGCCTCAAAATCGAGAAGACGGATGTCGATGTCGACGGGTGTCGTCGAAAACCTGCGCGTATTCAGCGCGGAGCGAAGATGATCGCCGTCTTCGGGAGTTAGCTGAGTCACTAAAACCATCATCAGCCGCACTTTCATTCCTATTTTCATTTGCTCAAAAGTAGACTTTACGAGCGCGATCTTCCTCATCATTGCATCGACTTTTTCCTGTCGGATGTCCGGAGCAACCAGAAATGAAACTTCGACACAAATTATCATATCGCCTTTGACCAGGAGCGCGTCGAACGGGGCCTTGCCCAGCGACACATGCCGCATTAAAGGAACATTCTCTTCCTGCTGTATCTGCCGCAGGGCCAGATCTTCAGCAACGATATAAGCGGATTGGAGATCGCCGATCTGCTCGGCCTCTACTTCAAGTATCTTCGCAAGTTCAAAGACCTCGATACTCAGATTCTGGCGCTGGATCTCAGGCAATGCCGTTTCCCAATCCATAAGACTTCTGTCTTTGGAAGAAGTTAACTTCGCCGGTCTTCGAAGACTCATATAGGCGAACCCTGCCAGGCCCGCTATTGAAAATACGAATATCGCAGCCAAGATCCAATTTTGACTGTATATTGCCGTGACCAATCCGGCCAATAAAACCACCAAAACGCCAGCGCTCAAAATCGCGGGCATCGAAGTATCTCGCTGGTCAAAGGTGATCAATGAATTTTCTATCTCTTTTGCCATTCACAATGCAGAACTCTGGCTGTAAACCCATGGACTGACTCGATCCAAAAGAAAGCCGTCCGTATCGGTCATGCCTCTTCCCAATTACGCTGCGGACGAAGCTTTTACGAATGGAATGTCCTCAAAATGCGTCATGCGTTTGAAATCGCTGAAACGCTGGTTGATCTCAGGATAATCCAAAGCATCGACCCGCTCCGTGCCGAATTTCTCGACGTTGAACGACGCCATCACTGAACCGTAGATCATTGCCCGCCGCAACGTATCGTCCGTTACATCGCCCTGGCTGGAAAGATAGCCCATAAAACCGCCCGCGAACGTATCGCCCGCACCGGTCGGATCGAAAACGCTTTCGAGGGGATAGGCCGGAACCGTAAAAAGGCTGTCTTTGGTAAAAAGCGTCGCGCCGTATTCGCCGCGTTTGATAACGACGGCTTTCAGGCCGTGATCCATTATCTTTTTCGCGGCTTTGTGGATGTTTGGCTCATCCGTCAACTGCCGGGCTTCGGCGTCGTTAATGATGATGCAGTCTACAACCTTTACCGTTTCCAGAAGTGCATCCTTCATTGAAGAAATCCAGAAATTCATCGTGTCCATTGCAACAAATTTTGCGTCGGGACACTGCTCGCGAACCTGTTTCTGCAACATCGGCAGTATGTTTGCGAGAAAAAGAAAATTTGCTTTCTTTGAATTGTCGGATAGTTTCGGATCGAATGTTTCGAATACGTTCAACTGCGTGTCGAGCGTATGCGCCGTGTTCATATCGTAATCGTAACGGCCGCTCCAGAAGAAGGTTTTGCCGTCCGCGACTATCTCGATATCGTCCGTATTTATAGAATGACGCTTAAAAACCGCCCACTCCTCATCACCGAAATCACCGCCGACCACACCGACGGCATTTACATCGGTAAAAAAGCTGGCTGACAAAGCAAAGTGCGTAGCCGCACCGCCAAGAACTTTTTCACGCTTACCAAAGGGCGTTTCCAATGCGTCAAACGCAACTGAACCGACAACTGTTAAAGACATCTGTTAAAAATTTCTCCTAATTTTACTTTCTATTGTGGAACGACGCTTCCATAAGGAACAACGAGGTCATCACTAGTTCCAGATTTCCCATCCTGTCCGTTAGACCAAATAATTATATTTGCAAGACCTGCCGATTTTCTCAGTGCTATGTTAATAGTTTTGTCCCAAGGATCATTAGCGGGATTATTGAACCTACTGCAATCGCTACCCTTTATTTGATTTACGAGAAATTCGGCTTCACTTTCACTTAAGATTTTCCAAGATGCGTTTTTTGGAAGAAGAGTTCCCGCATATTCTTGCGGCTCAAATGAATTATCTGAAAACTTTATCTGAATTATATTTCCGACCGACTCAAGACAAGACCTATATGCGGAGTCTTCCGCGCCACGCCAGACTGACCATGCCGCATAACTTAATAAACCAAAAAGCAAGATAATGGCTAAGTACCCAAAAGACAAGCTTTTTTGCATTAAACTATTTTACACGCCAAGGCGGGTTTTGGCGATTTTCGCCGGCGTAGAATAGGCAGATTTTATTCGAATTCGGATCCTTGAGGTAAGCTTGCCGCCACAACCACGGTCGGTCAGTTGGATCTTCGTCGAATTCGAGGCCTAATTCCTTGAGCCTTTGAACCTCTTTATCGAGTTCGGTGCATTCGAAATAGAGAACAACACTATTATTCGGAATGATGTTCTCGGCTATATTTACAGAAAGGGTCGATTCGCCGTCGGGACATTCCAGGCGTGCGTATCGCGGAAGTGAATCGACGATCAGCATTAATCCAAGCTTTTGATAAAATTCGACCGTCTCGACCGGTTTTTCCGAAAATATCGTGACCTGATTGAGGTTCATTGTTTGGCTTTTAGTTCAGTAAGGACCTTTTCGGCGTCATCTTTGTATTGACTCGCAGGGTTTTTTTCAAGAACCAGCGAGAGATACGCTATGGCGTCTTCCTTCAATTTAGCGGGTGCAAACTTGTCCTTTTCCTTTTCAAGTTTGAGATTGACCTTCTGCTTGCCTTTGTTTTCGGACAGATAGTAGCTGCTCATTCCCGCTAGATATAGAAATTCTTCGATCTTGGAAAACTCCGGATACGCGGCGTAAGTTTCTTCGAACCGCATAATAACGCCTTTATATGCCTTTTTTAATCGAAAGGACTGCCACGCGACATCAAGGTTATGCTTCGCGTCCAGTTCCAAAATCGGATCACGTTCGATCGCCGGATCGATATTTCGCTGGGCGACTGCCGGAATGCTGAATAGGACTATCGCAACCAAAATTGTAAAGAATAGGGATTTCATAACTAACTATAGATGTTTTGAATACACGAAAAGTTTTCCGAATCAGCAAAGAGTTTCCATCATAGCAACGCGAAAGAGTCTTCCATTTCGAAGGTAAAACGTAACACCTCCCATATTTTCCTTGGTGACGTAATCGATTCGTGTTTTGCTCGAGCTTACAGGTTGCCCAAAGTTTCGGATCAAGGATTCTCTTGTCGAGCCAATCTTTATCCCCGGAGCAATCGTCCATCTTGAAGAGGTCACCGTCAAAGACATTACATTCGAACGTTTTCCATCCTTTGAGCCGGTATGCCGATCTCAAGACCATTAAAGTAAAGAACTCGACGATATTTGTTCGCGCATTCATCAAAGCCTATGATCTTGACCTTGTTTGGCTTACCAAACTTCTTAACCTGAGTATAGGAACTCCCCGAGCGTATGCCGTTCACCGTTAGATCAACTCGGGTAAATTCCCCCTGAGCAAGCGCTGTAATAGCAGTTGCGATAGCAATTAACAAAGTAAATAATAGTTTTCTCATTACATTTCTAAGCATTCGTATCCCTAGAATACTTGCCAATAATCGCTTCAAGTTTTTTCGCCGTTTCGGCCGGCCAATGATCCGGTGATGTAAAAATCGCATTTTTTATCGCATCACGATACTGATTTGGCGTTTCCTTACCGGCAACTCGTTTCACCGCATCTTTCAAAATCA
>JACMMN010000031.1 GCA_014379075.1 Pyrinomonadaceae bacterium
GGGTTTACAAGTCACCGAGGTGTCAGAGATAACCGGTTTTCCCGAAATGATGGACGGCCGCGTCAAAACGCTTCATCCGAAAATTCACGGCGCATTTCTCGCACTGCGGGACAACCAAAAGCATCTTGCTTCGATGGCAGAACATGGCATCGAGCCGGTCGATCTCGTTGTGGTCAATCTTTATCCGTTCGAAAAAACAGTGGCGAATGAGGATGTCAGCCTTGAGGAAGCAGTCGAAAACATCGACATAGGCGGCCCGACCATGATCCGTTCCGCATCCAAAAACTGGCGCGATGTCGCCGTTGTCACCGACCCACAGCTTTACGAAGGCATCATCGGCGAAATGCGGGAAAACTCCGGTTCGCTCTGCCTAGAAACCCGCCAACGCCTGGCCGCTCTCGCCTACACGCGAACCGCGAGCTACGACCTGGCGATTTCTTCATACCTAGCAAAACAGCTTTCGCACGATGATCTTGATTTTCTCGAACCGCTCAACCCTTTAAGAAATCTGATCTTTATCGAATCCGACGAGTCAGAACCGGCAGCGATAGCGACTGGGTTGAATTCCCTGCTTCCCGAATACACCACCATCGACCTCGACAAGGTGACCGACCTCCGTTACGGCGAAAATCCGCACCAGAAAGCCGCTCTCTACGAAACGGGCGAATCGGGCGGGATAGCGACCGCCGAACAGCTTCACGGCAAGGAAATGTCGTTTAATAACTACGTCGATGCCGAAGCCGCGTGGAACCTCGTTCAGGATTTCGAAGAGTTAGCGGCAGCGATCATCAAGCACACAAATCCATCCGGCGTCGGCGTCGGAACATCTAATGAAGAGGCGTACCGCCGTGCCCTCTCGACCGATCCGGTGTCGGCATTCGGCGGTATCGTTGCATTCAACCGCAAAGTAGATACTGCCGTCGCCGCGTCCGTAAATGAAGTGTTCACGGAGGTTGTCATTGCACCGGGTTATGACGAAGACGCACTTGAGATCTTCAAAACCAAAAAAAACCTCCGTGTGTTAGGGATGGCCCCCGAGAGATCTCAAAACGTGGATCGCAGATCGCAAATCGAATACAAACAGATCTCGGGCGGCTTCCTCGTCCAGGAAAAGGACATTCACAATGTCACACAGGCCGACCTTAAATTTGTTGGCGAAAGAGAACCGACGGATGACGAACTAAAAGCCCTGCTCCTCGCGTGGAAGGTCTGCAAGCACGTAAAATCCAACGCGATCGTTTACGCCAATGAATTCCAGACCATCGGAGTCGGCTCCGGCCAGATGAACCGCGTAGATTCCGTCAGGATCGGTGCGATGCGTGCCGAGCGGTTCGGCTTGGCACTAAAAGGCTCAGTGCTTGCGTCTGACGCATTTTTTCCGTTCCGCGATAACGTGGACGAGGCCGCAAAATTAGGCGTTTCGGCAATAATCCAGCCCGGCGGCTCGATCAAGGACGACGAATCGATCGCCGCCGCAAACGAACACGGTATCGCGATGGTCTTCACCGGGATCCGCCATTTCAAGCATTAAAGCATTTGCCCGCGAAATACGCGAAAGGACGCGAAAAAGGAAAGAGATTTGCCGTAAAATAATGCGAATCCGCGCGAATGAAGAAGAATAAAAACTTCCTATTCGCCCTAATTTGCTTTATTCGCAAGAAAATTCTTAATTTCGCGTCTCTTTCGCCTGTTTTCGCGGGCAAAAATAGCTTTACAATTGCGATATGAGCCTTGAAAAGCCTGCGTTAAACATTATTTGTTAATGTAATACATTAAATAACTTGACATCCGCTTTTCGATGCTGTAATCTTTATTTAAATAGGACGACAAAGGAACGCTCGGAGATCTGCTGAAAGAATCTCGCGGGCGTCTCGTCTTTTAAATGGAACGCCGGCAAGAGTGTCTGAGCGTTCCAGCCTAATCATGGAATAAACGTGCTAATTCCCAGCATCTTACCGTCGCTAATAACAGATATTGTTCCTTTTTCCCCCGTTGTCATCACCGTGGCGCCCGAATTCTTCCACCGCTCGACAATCTCTCGATGTGGATGTCCGAACATTGATACCCGTCCGACAGAAACAATGGCAATCCCTGCATTTACTGTCGAAACCAGACCGGACGTTGATGATGTCCGGCTCCCGTGATGCGGCACTTTCACTACGTCAGATCTCAGATCCGCGCGGTAAGCAAGCAGATTTAACTCGGCTTCATGCTCAATGTCTCCCGTAAATAAAAACTCATTCTCGCCGAACACGATCCGCAAAACCAGCGACGTATTATTCTCCGACACGCCCGGTTTATCTTCCCGATCCGGATGTAAAACCTCTATCCGCACCCCGCCGATTTCCAGCACGTCGCCTTTCCCCACTATCTCAACATCGATATTCTTCCCTGTCAGAACCGCATTAAGCTCTGTAAAATCCGGATCTTCCACCCGTGTCCCGCTAAAATAAGCTTTCGAGACTTCGAAGTTTTTGGCGACATCCGTCAATCCCTGCATATGGTCGGTATCTGCGTGTGTTGCAAGGATAAGATCGATTTTCGAATAACCTTTCTCCCATAAAAATTCGGAAACGACCGCCTCGCCGATCCGTGGAATATCGGGCTCGAAAACATTGCCGTCGTCACCTTTCCCCCTACCGAAATTCATCCGTCCGCCGCCGTCGATCAGCATTGTTTGGCCGTTCGGAAATGTAATAAACGCCGCATCGCCCTGCCCGACGTCGAGAAAATCAACCTGTAACTTCCCGTTAGCGGCCGGAGCGCTAAACGGATGAAATAAGATGACGGCCAAAAACACTAAACCCGCGGCACCCGCCGCATGTATTGCCAGCCGACGGAACTTCCGGCTGCCGGATTCAACCTTTAACGCAAAGGGATCCCAGCAATGTGCCGCAACCGCGAGAGCGATGACGGGCAAAAGATAAACCAAATATACAGCCTTCATCGGCCCGGAATAAACCGGCACGCGAAAACCCGCCCACTCCATATAGACGAAAAAGGCAGGGACCGAAAGCAGCAGCGAATTGAAAATTTCCGTAAGGCTGACAAGCGGCATGGCGAGCAGATCGCTGACGTGCGAGAGCAAAACCGCCGCTACCGCCGAAAAGCTTTCGAGGGCGATAAATACGCCTACCCATAAATTTAGAAAAACGGATGCGACAGAAACACGATGAAAGTAAACCACGAGCAGCGGAACGAGCCATAACTGCACTACCAGCGAGACTAGAATTCCTTCGAATCCGAACACCAGAACGCCCCGAAGATTGTCCGGCCATTTCAAATAAGGCGACTTGAAAAGGCTCGCCGACCATATCTGCCGTCCGCCTTCGATCTTCCAGACGCTCTCACGCCAATAGAGCGTTTCGCACAACCTGCGGAGCCAATTAGAAACATTCGGCGGAAACGGCGTCTCTGCAGTCGGTGACCAGTTTCCTATCGCCCGCAGCCTTTCGATCAGCGGAAAGGCCATCCCAACGATCGCCGCGACGCTGATGAACGTCAATTGAAATGAAGGATTAAAAAGTTCGCTCGGCCGCCAGACCAGGAGGATCAACGCACAGAAACCGAGCGCGTTAAGCAAAGTGCTTTTTCGATATATGACCTGCGAAAAAAGGAGAACGGTGAACATCACGCTCGCCCTTACGACCGGGACATCGGCCCCGACCGCCAGCGTATACGCCCACAAAAATGAAACTGCAACAGCGAATTGCCATGCCTTTCGCTTCGTAAAAAACCCGACGAACAGCAGCGTCAAACCGCCGATAAAAGTGATGTGAAGCCCGGAAATGACCAGAATATGAAACGTGCCGCCTTCGCGAAAAATGTCGGCGGTTTGTTTGTCGAGAAAGTATTTGTCCCCGAGCAGCGACGCGATCAGAATGCCTGCCGCCGAAAAACTGAACTTGTCTCGAAACTGCTCGATCAAAAATGCCCGCTGATCGTACACGGCGGCA
The DNA here is from genome assembly GCA_014379075.1 of Pyrinomonadaceae bacterium. Lineage (GTDB taxonomy): Bacteria > Acidobacteriota > Blastocatellia > Pyrinomonadales > Pyrinomonadaceae > OLB17. The sequence goes on from JACMMN010000031.1 coordinate 3,957, forward strand.
AGCGGCGTAAAAACAGCTTCATCACGCAATTTCTCGATCAAAAGCGGACTTTTCACAGTTGCGGCCGCGTCGATCCCCTGCTGATCGAGACTTTGTTTTCGCGGAAGTCCGCCCGGATTGAGAAACCGCTCCTCGCGTTCAGGATTGCATGCGGCCCGGATTCGCGATCCGTAACGCAGGTCGAGGCTAATATACTCAGCCTGCGATTCCTCTGCTTGTGCCGGAGCATAGAGTCGCAATCGTCCCGACACCGTTTGTTCGACACCGTTTCGGGTCAACTTCTCGGCGTCGAGCTCAAGGATGTATCCGTCAAAGGTCAGTTCCGGCTTGCCAGCCAGGATTCCTTCGATCTCAACCGGTTCGCCCGATTCGATCCGGCCTTCGTCGTATATTCGCCGCAGCCGGTTATCCGCGACCCCGTTTTTCTCGATCTGAAAAGAAACCGCTCCTGCCGCGACAAATGACGCAAACAATAACGCAAATGACGCCTTGCGGTTTGCCGCAAGGGCGGCCGCTATCGCAAATACAAAACCCAACCCGGCAGCAGCCCTCCAATCGAACTCAAGAAACTCCGCAATGACAATTCCGCCGGCAAAACACGCCGCAAGCCAAAGCATCGGGTAAAGCGTTGATTTCGATACTGGAATGTTGCTTTCCATCGATCCCTATTCCGTCCGTAACAAATGCCGTATCTCGCGAAACCGCTTATCACTGATTCCCTGTATCAACATTAAATGTTCCGGCTTGCGAAAACTTCCGTGCGTTTCGCGGTACGCGATGATGTCACCGGCCAGCTTTTTTCCGATGTAAGGAATTTTCTCGAGTTCTTCCGCCGTCGCCGAGTTGATATTGACAGCATCTGGGGCGATCGTGACACTTTCCGATTTCGCTGCGGAATCGGTTTCTTTTTGTACCGAACAGGCAAATGTTAAAAGAAGGTAAACGGCTGTAAACACAACGGCACAGAAACGGTAATTACTGTGAATATTCAGCTTAGCGATTATCGTCATTTCACTGCTTGCGTAGAGTGCAAAGTGCTAAAAGTGCCGGTGTTACAAAGAGTTGAACAATTTAAGATTGTGGAAAATGGTTACTTTTCCACAGAAATTGTGGAAAAGATTATCGCCTATTTTTCGAATCGGGTTGATCAAAAGTTAAAAAAGCTCCAGGCTCAAAGTTCAACGCTAAGATCATTTCCTACTTTGAACTTTATACCTGAAACTATAAAACCGAACGAAGAACCAATTCACAAACTGCTTCCGGTTCTGACCAACAGCCGAACTTGCTTTGCCGCTAAATACTCTCCATCTCGCTGACATCCTGAAGATCGTCATAGGCTTTTTGGAGTACCGGCCGGGCTCGCGAACTGCCGTCCATGTCACCGATGTAGCCTTCCTTCACCATCGCGTCCAGGATCGCCGCCGCACGCCCGTATCCGATCCGCAAATGCCTCTGCAGGAGTGACGTCGAACCGCGTTTCGCATTAACGACGGTCCGCAGAGCGTCCATGAACAATGGGTCGCGGCGTCCCGGAAGATCGCCCGAATCGTCCAGTTCCTCTTCGCTCTTGGTGATGGTCGTATCGTATTCCGGCCGCCCTTGAGATTTAACATGCTCCACGATCCGCCCGATCTCCTTCTCATCAACAAAAGCGCCGTGAACGCGGATCACCTGCGAACTGGCCGGCGGCAGGAACAGCATATCGCCCTTGCCAAGCAAGCCCTCGGCACCGTTGCCGTCGATGATCGTCCGTGAATCTACCTTCGACGACACACGGAACGAGATGCGGGCCGGGAAATTGGCCTTGATGAGTCCGGTGATGACATCGACCGACGGCCGCTGTGTCGCGAGCACCAGATGGATGCCGACCGCACGGGCCATCTGCGCCAGCCGCGTGATCGCCTCTTCGACCTCTTTGCCCGAAACCATCATCAGGTCGGCCAGTTCGTCGATTATAATAACGATATAGGGCAGCGTCCGGTGCGGGTCGCCGTTGTCATCCCACTGTTCGATCTTATTGCGGCGTTTCGCCTCGACGTTGTAGCCGTCTATATTTCTAACGGCGTAACCGGCGAGGTCCTTGTATCGCCGCTCCATTTCCGAAACGGCCCACCGCAGCGATATCGCCGCGCGTTTCGGATCGGTGATGATCGGCGTCGCCAGATGCGGAATGTCCGCGTACAGGCCGAGTTCCAGCCGCTTCGGATCGACCATGATGAATTTGACCTCATCCGGCTTCGCCTTATACAAAATTGACACGACCAGCGAATTCACACCGACCGATTTACCCGCACCGGTCGCACCTGCGATCAAAAGATGCGGCATCTTGGCCAGATCCGCGACGTAATTCAAACCGTCTATGGTCTTGCCCAGCGCAATTGTCAGAAGCGACGCCGAATCCTTGAACTTCTTCGATTCGACCACGTCGCGAAGCTGGATCGTCTCGCGTTTGTTATTGGGAACCTCGATACCGACAAAAGCCTTGCCGGGAATACGGTCAATGCGAATGGATTCGGCTTTCAAAGCGAGGCAAAGGTCATCGACGAGGCCCGTCACCCGCGAGTATTTTACGCCCGGATCGGGTTTGAACTCGTAGGTGGTCACGACCGGTCCCGGGCAGATATTGACGACCTTTCCGGCAACGTTGAATTCTTTCGTTTTCTCGGTCAGCGATTCTGCTATCGCAAGCAGTTCCTTTTCCTTTTGCTCGATCGGCGGAGCGGCCGCGGTGAGCAGGTGCGAACCGGGCAGCCGGTAATTTTCATAGCTCAAGGGTTTGGCCGCAGGAAGCGGCAGATCGTTTTCTTCGTCTTCTTCATCAGGCACTGAATTCTCGTCCAGGTCACCCGTGTGTTTCATCGGCGTTATAGGAATGTGCTTCGACCCGGCCTTGGTTTCCGAAAAGTCGCCGCCGGAAATATCAGCGGATAATACAGTATCAGGAACCATTTCGGCACCGATCGTCGGAACGGACGGTTCGGCCTCGATACCGGACAAATTCTGCGAGGTTTCTAAAGGGTTGGTAACCGGAGACACAATAGCTGCTGTGCCGCTGGTGGTTGGGGAGATAGAAATTGTCGGAGCAGGATCCGGTACTTTTTCATCCCGCGCACCGCGCCTTTTTTCGAGACGTTCTTTGACCAACCTCATCTCTTCGGCGCGTCTTTCCAGCCGTTTCGCATTCCATCCTTTGAAATGGACCTTGAAATTTTCCCAGGCCATCTCAAAATTGCCGAAAAACCCGAGAAACGTAAGGTTTGTTATCAAAAGACCCGCAAGAATAAAGATCGTAACGAGCAGAATTCCGGCACCGATCGTCGAAAGCAGATATGTCGCATAATAGGAGAAAAAAGCCCCAAGGATGCCGCCATGCCATCCCGCTAAATGGATCAGCCCCGAAGCCGATATAATGAAAAGCACAAATCCGATGGTCCGGCTGATGCTCGGCCTTAGGCTGGCGGATTGAAAGACACGCCACGCGATCAAAGCCAGCAGCGCCGGGAAAAGATACGCTGTGCTGCCGGCTATCGACAGCAGTGCCTCGGCAAAATTAGCCCCGACGACCCCGATCCAGTTCTGCACTTTCTGTGAAGATGCCGTGTTGAACGTTGGATCGCTCGAATTGTAAGAAACGAGACAGAGGAAAACCAGCACGGCCAACGCGAGCAGGCCGACCGCAAGAACTTCATTTGTCCGCGAATGCTTCGCCGAACCGTTCCGCTTTTTGAGCAAAGTCGCACCGTCCGCCAGACAAAAGTTTAGTTCGTCGTCGTTATAGGTCTTCTTACATGTCGGGCAGATCTTCATGAGTAATTGTGCAGAAGCACGCATGTGAGCATTGCAGTGTCATCTTACTTCTTTAATGTATCGCGTAGCGATAATTTGAATTTAGCCGTGGGTTTGAACCCACGGGAAGCCAAGAAATTGTCGCTTGCCGCGTCAGCGGCACCTGAATCAGCAACATCAATCGTCACTAACGTGACTAGAATACATTTTACGATTCACCGTGGGTTGAAACCCACGGCTAAACTCATCAAGTCGCTACGCGACGTAACACTTAAATTGTTGTGCTTAATCTCACGCACTAACTTCACGCATTACCGAAGGACGCTCCTTTCTTAAACATCAAAAATTCCTTGATAAATGCATCGATCTCACCATCAAGTACGGCGTCGACATCGGTTTGTTCAAACTTCGTGCGGGTATCTTTAACGAGCCGGTACGGATGCAGAACGTAATTCCTGATCTGCGAACCGAACGAAATATCCTGCTTTGTAGCTTCGAGTTCCGCGGCGTCGCCGCGCCGCTTTTCGAGTTCGAGTTCGTACAATTTCGACCGCAAAACCGTCATCGCCACTGCCCGGTTCTGAAGCTGCGAACGCTGATTCTGACAGGTAACGACCGTATTGGTCGGTAAATGGGTGATCCGCACCGCACTGTCCGTTACGTTCACATGCTGGCCGCCCGCACCGGATGAACGGTATGTGTCGATTCGAAGATCTTTATCATCAATATTAACCTCGATATTCTCATCGATTTCCGGCGATACAAACAGCGATGCAAAAGACGTTTCGCGGCTCCCGCCCGAGTTGAACGGCGATATGCGAACCAGACGGTGAACTCCGGCCTCGGTCGATAACAGGCCGTAAGCATATTCGCCTTCGACGCGGAATGTAGCCGATTTCAGCCCGGCTTCACTTCCGCTTTGCTCGTCCAGCACATCGACCTTAAAACCCTTCCGCTCCGCCCATCGCAGATACATACGAAGCAGCATCTGCGCGAAATCCTGTGCGTCCGTACCTCCGGCCCCGGCTTGTATCGAACAAATGGCGTTATTCACGTCCGTTTCGCCCGAAAGCAAACTTTGCGTTTGAGCGGCATCCACTTCCTTATCCAATCGAGCAACAAGATTCTGCAATTCCTTAGCGGAATCCGCGTCCGTCGCCGCGAATTCAAAGAGCACCTCAGCATCCGAAACGCCGGTTTCAAAACCTTCCTGCTGCTGCAAGGCCTTCTCGATCCGGCTCCGCTTCTGAACTACTTTTTGAGCATTCTCCTGATCGTCCCAAAACCCCGGCTCGGAGATAGTTTTTTCCGACTCTTCAAGCTCGGCCCGTCTAGCAGGAGCGTCAAAGAAACCTCCCAAGTTGGGTAACTTTATCTTTGATTTCTTCGAATTTTGTTTGTAGGTCTGTAAGTTCCATCATTTCCATTCTATCTCACCCTTCGGCAAAAGCACCTCAGATTGGCGCCAAAAATCCATATCGCCGTCTAATTCAAGGCGGCCTTCTTCGATAAGTTTCTGAACTCTGAGAATGTAGAACGTGTCCGGTATGTTAGGTAAGTCATTTGCCAGCTCCCCCATTGTTGACATTACAAGGAAAGCGACCTTCCGACCCTTACGAATTGCAAAAGACATTAACCAATTGTCGATCCTCGCAACATCAGCAGACGTTAGCCGCTCAATCTGCTCGTATTCCTTGTCAGTAAAATTGAGGTCTGCCGGAATGTGTTTTGGGCTATAATTTTCGGATTTCATTGTCCAACTTTGGTTTGGTTCCGGTCGATGTATTTTCTCCAATCCACAACCGATTGCCATCCGGATCATCGATCCGAAACTCGGTCAGCCCGTAAAATGTCGTCTCCAGATCGGGAATTTCAAGTCCGTTTCCCCGCACTTGACGGTGATATTCCTCGACATTCTCAGGATAAAGATAAATAATGCCCTGACGAGGTGCGTCGGGATGATTGTTGATCGACTGATCGACCATCAAACGGCAATCGTCGAAACCAAGCATCGCCCATCGCCACTCATCGTTTCTATTTTCCACAGAAAATCCCAGCTTCTGATAAAAGTCAATACTGGCAGCTATATGCTTAACAGGCAGCATCGGTATGAGCCGGTTCATTTTCATCGAATGATTCTCCGAGGTCAGCCAATTCCATATTTCTTATGAATACCATCTGCGTCCGGGTCGGGCAAAGACATGATATTTCAATCAGACCAATTTATTCTTGAAGGCTCTTGCGCTTTTCTCAATAATGAAACCGGCAATCAACCCAATGACCGTTCCCCAAACATTAGTCCCAACACCTCAAAACCAAATGCGTAGCGCGCGGTTTGACCTGTATATCCCTCAAAGTTGGTTTCTAACATTTGTCCACCGTAGTAAGGGCTAAAAAGAAAAGCAACCTCGAAGGTTAGCCAATATGCGAGAGGACACAACGCAACTGGAATAGCAGCTACGAAATACCTTTGCAGACCTTTGGAGAGGGCGAGAGCAATCAATGCTGAAAAGATTGCAATGTAATAACCTAAATTACCGATCCATGCGTAGAAGTGCCACGGCGGCATACCCATCATCTTGTACGGATATGAATGAACAAGACTGTTATGAAGTGCTGCCGCTTGGCCGAAAGCACCTATCAGTCCAATGATCGCTGACAAAACAAATGTGAATATTTCCTTTTTATTCTGATTAAAAATCATATTCAATTCTGAAAAGTAAATGATTCCATAAACGCTCATTCAGACTCGATTCTCTGCGTTCTAACAAATACACTTATCAGCAGTACAATGGTAATAACGGAACATAACCACGCGAACCAATCGCCATATCTCACATAAAAAGTCTGCCCGCCGTCGGATTTCGAAACCGACCAGATCCGCGTGTCTTCCGTGTAGCTCGCCGCCGGATCGATGACCTGGCCGCGTTCGTCGATGTAGGCGGTTATTCCGACATTTGTGACGCGTAAAACCGGGCGGTTTGTCTCGACCGCCCGAAATACCGCGTTTGCCAGATGCTGCCGCAGAACCGGCGTCGGGCCGAGATAACCGTCGTTCGTCATTTCGATCAGCACGTCCGCTCCGTTTCGCACATATTCACGCGAAAGCTGCCCGAAATGCGATTCGAAACAGATCATTATCCCGGCTTTCGCATCGCCGAGCGGAACGAGATCGTATTCGCTCCCGTAAGAGAAACTTCCCACAAAAGCCGGCACGATACTTTGCAGCGGAGCGGGCACGGATTCACCAAAAGGCACGAGGTAAATCTTATCATACTGCGCTAATTCAGTTCCCTGCGGGCCAACCAACACGGCGGAATTAAAGTATTTATTGCTCGCCGCATCAGGCTCGGCCGAATTAAAAAGAACATTGACATCGTGCTTCGCCGCAAACGCGTGCACGAACCGCTGAAACTCCTCATCCTCTTCGTAAGCGAAATTCATAGGCGATTCGGGGAAGATGACGGTTGTCGGTAATCGATTGTCGGCTGGCAGTTTTGCAAGTGCGGATTCGGCAAGCTCGGCATGCTTTTGCCGAAGCGACTTCCACTTCTCATAAGTTAGTCCGGCCATCGGGACATTTGGCTGGATGGCAATTATATTAATTTTATCGTTTAAATATTCGGAGAAACTGAAAGTCGGAAAAAAAGCGAATGGTAAAACAAAGACTGACGTAAGAATTACGATGAACAAATCATCCTTTCCGGCTCTTGCATTACCATTATTCTTAATTGCCGAAATTTGAATTAGGCTTAGAATAATCAATGTCGCCAATGAGTTGAGAAATATACACCAAAAACCGACCAAATAAATCCCACCAAATTCCGCACTTCCAATTAAGCCTTTATTAAAAGCCTGCGAGTATCCAATTGCATTCCAATTATTTCCGGTCAGCCAATACCTAAGAAATTCAGTAAAGATCCAAATAAACGGAGCGGAAAGAATCGCGAGATTTCCATATCTATTCAAAATCAAAGAAAGCAATGCACTAAAAATCCCCGGAAATATGCCCACCGCGACCGAAACGCACAACATCAGAAAATACGCCAATAGCGAAGGAAAACCCGCGTAGGTGATCGGCGCAAATGTCAGCCACCAGCATGTCCCGAAAAAAAAGATTGTTCCGAACAACCAGCCAACCGCAAATGATTTTACTGGCGATTCATTCTCACGTTCGATTGCCCAAAGCAAAGGAACCAACGCAAACCACGCCAGAAACCAGAATTCGAAATCCGGAAACGCGAGGATGAGCAGGATCGCCGAAATTACAGCGAGTGCTGCGTTCTTCCAATCGGGCAAAAAACGTATGAGTTTCTGGACCTTCATTGCCACAGTTTAGCAGAAGCTTGACCGAATGCGTCCGCAGAGGTCAGTTTGATTCAACTTCCGCCAAAGTGAACGGTCACATTTTGAATGAGCAAAAAATTGTCAGGCGAAAGATGACGGATTTTGTCATTCGGCGATGTTTCCCGGTGGCTATCAGTCAGATTGACGCGGGCGTGTAGTTCGACATTAGAAATACACTTCAGAATGAACGAAAATGCCGGTCTCACTGGAAAGCCCTGTTTTATTCAGCGTTTTAAAAGTGATAGAGCCCGGTCGGTTTCGACCAGGCTCAAATAGGAAGGACAACTGAAGGAACGCTCGGAAGGTGATCAAGCACAGTGGCAAACCGCGCTCGGCGAAGTGTTGGCGGCGGGGTCTTAATTAAACTGCAATCAAGCTAGCCACTGTTCCCTTATGCATGTAGCGTGCCAGAGTTGTCGGGGAAGTCTGAGGTCTGGGGCCTGGAGTCTGGAGTTGGAGATAAGTCTATTGATTGCAAGCACTTCGTTAAAGTGAGGGAGTCGAAAATGTTCCGGCTCCAGACTCCAGGCTAGAGACCGCGGACTATTCGAGTTACACTATTTGGAACATCGCTCCGCCTGACGCTGTAAAGCGAGGGCATCCTGGTTCTCAGGATTGATCTCCATGGCAGATGCAGCGTAGTTCTTGACCTGAAGACACTCATTTCTTTCGAGATAAATCTTACCCAGCGAAACATGCGCATCGATCTGTCGATTGTCCCAGAAGATCGCGGTCTTGAACGAACTTATCGCCTGATCGCGGTCACCCCTGCGAAGGTGTATCTGTCCGAGGATCAGGTAGCTTTCGGCACTCATCGGCTCGCTCGCGAGGACCCGGCGCAGTATCGTCATCGCTTCGTCGTCGTTGGCGTTCTTGAACTGCGTGCGGGCCTGAGCAAGTAGGCCTTCGGTTTCGGTGACCGGAGCCGTCGCCGTCGCGGCACTCTTGCGGCTTAAAACGACGCTGACAAAATCCTTTCGCTGCGGCTGCTCCACCCGCAGCTTCACATCCGTTATAGTCTTCGACTTCAACCACTCCTTTTCGAGATTTGCGTAGCGGTTATTGGCCGTCAAATACTTTCTGGCCTCTGTATCGGTCGCCGCGGCATTCGGATCTTTCAGGGCATCCAGTGTCTTCGCAAGCAGATAGTACGATTCGCCGTCGGCAGGATTGGCCTTGATGATCGGCCTCAACTGTGCGGCCGCTTCTGGATAATTCCCGCTGAAGAAAGAGGCGATCCCATAATTAAACCGCACATTCGCGTCTTCCGGCGCCGATTCGGCCGCTTTCTTCAAGAGATCGAGGCCTTCATTCAGCAACGCCGCTGACTTGGCTTCATTCTTCTTCTCCGCCCGCGAAGCCTGCACCGCGATCGCTCCCAAAGTGTTGTAAACGCTGGTCAACTTCAGATCTTCTGCCAAAGGCCGAAGCACGCCAAGTGCCTGTTCATAGTTCGACCGCTCCCACTGAATCAGCCCGATGTAAAACGAAGATTCGGCAAAACTTTCGTCGTTGCATTGCGATATCTTGTTCTCGCCCTTAGCTTTTTCCTTGCATTGCTGGTTGGCGCTTATCACACGTTCGAAAGATTCAATGGCTTCCGGATATTTTCGCTGGCCTAAGTAAAGATGTCCGAGTTCAAGCGCGGCGTCGGCAAATGTTCCGTCCGGTGTGACATCCGTGTAGAGCCGCATTGCGTTCTTGAAATAATTTTCCCTAGCGTCGAGTGCCGGCGTGAGTAAACCCTTGATATAAGCTTCAAAGGCACGCCCCGGAACTTTATTCGCTCCTTCGATCAACTGATTCTGCGAAAAAGGCAAAGCCTTATCGCGTTGATACAATATTTGATAAGCTATCTGACCCTGCATCGTTTGCAGGTTCCCGAGCGCGTCGTTCAGATTTATATCGCGGGTAATTCGTCTGCCGTCGGGAAGTTCCTCGTTCAAAAATCTGCCTTCATTAACACGTATTATTTTCGCGGTAACGTTCAAAGTCGCCGCGGTATCGCCCTGGGCCGGAACAATATTATATTTTCCGGCGATCAGGAGCGTAGCGCTGCTTTCGCGAGCCAGCTTTAAGGATGTCGCGAGGCTGGGTAAATTGGTCAACGGGATTCGCAGCCGCTGCTGAATTATTTTACGCTGGCTGTTGGAAACCACATTCAGCCCCGGAAGTTTCAAAAGATCCGACAGCGAAAGCGCAAAGCTTTCCCCCACCCAATTAAACTCAGGCTTATCCGATGTATTTTCGAACGGCAGTATCATCACCGTGTCGGCATTATTTTGCGCCTGTGTGTGAGGTGAAACAAAACAAAACGTTAGAAAGGCGAGCGTAAGTAAGAAGTTTTTCAGCATTGTGTCCCTATAAAAAAAAATTCGCTTGGTGTGCAAGCGAATTGACCTAATCGGTTTGATGCGAAAACTATTAATGAAGTTGGTAACCGGTACGGGATTTGAACCCGTGTTGCCGCCGTGAAAGGGCGGTGTCCTAACCCCTAGACGAAC
>JACMMN010000032.1 GCA_014379075.1 Pyrinomonadaceae bacterium
CCGCCATTCTGGGCAGCGGCGACATCGTTCCGATACTCGATATGCCGTTTTTGTTGAAGAATGGCAGCAAGAAAAGGGCCGAACTTGAAACGCCTCCGCCCGAACCGGAGAAAATGAGGATAATGATCGTCGACGACAGCCCGAGCGTGCGGCATATGACCTCAAAAGCGGTCGAGAACGCCGGCTGGCTCGCCTTCACCGCCAAGGACGGCGTCGAAGCGATGGAAATGCTCCAATCCGGCGAAAACCTGCCGGCACTGATCCTGACCGACGTCGAAATGCCGCGAATGGACGGCTACGAACTCGTTTCCACTATCAAGAAAACCGAAGGCATCAGCCATCTCCCAGTCGTCTTCATCACCTCAAGAGCCGGAGAAAAACACCGCGAAAAAGCCACGGAGTTAGGCGTTGACGAATACTTAACAAAACCGTTCGCCGATGCGGAGTTGATCGAAACAGTTACTCGTTTGACCTCGCAACAGTTAGTTCCTGCCGGCTAGCGGCAAGCGGTTCAAGACGATTCCCTGGTGTCAAATTTCTTATTTCTGCGGAGGTTTGCTCGGCCTGATCTCGATCTTGCTCGGCAACGCATTTTCAGGAATGTTTAGAACATTAAAAACGACTTGTGCGATGTCCTGCGGCTGAAGCTGCCACGATTTTTCATCGCTCGGCGAATCGCCGCCGAACGCCGTATTCACGCTTCCCGGACAAATATACGTGACCTTTATATTGTCCTGCCGCACTTCCTGCATCAGAGCCTCGGAAAATCCGTTAAGCCCGAATTTAGAAGCGTTATACGCCGCCATCTTTGGATGCGGATTCTGCCCGGCTAGCGACGAAATATTTATGACGTAACCTCCGCCGCGTTTTTTCATCATCGGGATCGCGTGGTGGCACGCATAAAAAACGCCGAATAGATTGGTTTCAAGCGTCTGCCGGAATTCATCACCGCTCATTTCCTCGACGGTTTTCCCGAAATATCCCATTCCTGCATTATTTACAAGGATATCAACGCCGCCGAAAAAGCGTGTCGCTTCGGCAAGCATCATTTTCACTTGCTCTTCGCTTCGAACGTCGCAGAGCTCGCCCTCGACCTGCCCATGCCGCGAAAGCCATTCCAGCGCCTGTTTGAGATCGCCTTTGGAACGCCCGCAGATAAATACCTTTACACCGCTTTTCAGCAAAAGCTCCGCAATTGCGAAGCCGATGCCTTTGGTCCCGCCGGTTACGACCGCTACTTTATTCTCCAGATTCATAATTTTGCCAATTTCGCCCGCAGGATCTCGTTCACCATCTTCGGATTCGCCTTGCCTTGCGACGCCTTCATCACCTGCCCGACAAAAAAGCCCATCAATTTGTCATTGCCGTTGCGAAATGCTTCGACCTGGGTTTGATTTGCCGCGATTATCTCATCGACGATCTTTTCGATCGCTCCGGTGTCCGAAACCTGCTCGAATCCTTTCTCACTTATCACATCCGCCGAGGTTTTGCCCGAACTGAACATCTCGACCAATACTTCCTTCGCCTGGTTATTATTTATCGCTCCAGCGTCGAGCGTTTTGATAAGCGCCGCGAGATCGTCCGCCGCAACCGGGCTGTCCGCAGCGGATTTCCCCGCACTATTTAGCTCCCTTTGCAGTTCCGAAAGAATAAAGTTCGACGACACCCGCGGATTACCCGAAGCCTTCGCAGTCGTTTCATAAAAATCCGCCAGGCTTTTCTCCGAAACAAGCTGCGACGCGTCCGCGAACGACAGGCCGTAATTGGCCGTAAACCTGTCGCGCATCGCGTCCGGCAATTCCGGCATCTCGCTTTTTACGCGGCTGATAAATTCGGCAGTGACCGCCAGCGGCTGCAGGTCCGGCTCGGGAAAATAGCGGTAATCGTGGGCGTCTTCCTTCGAACGCATCACCCGAGTTTCCTGATTTTTTTCGTCCCAAAGACGCGTTTCCTGACTTACGACCTCACCGCGTTCGTGGGCGGCGATCTGGCGTCCGATCTCGAATTCGATCGCCTTTTGCATAAACCGCACCGAATTCAGGTTCTTTAGTTCGGCCTTATTATTGAATCCGGCCTCGCCGATCTTTCGCACCGAAACATTTGCTTCGCAACGCAGATTTCCCTTCTCCATATCGGCGTCGCTGGCTCCGACCCATTGCAGCACGCGGCGGATGTGATTGACGTAATCATACGCCTGCCACGACGTGCGAAAATCCGGCGCGGTCACGATCTCGCCGAGCGGCGTTCCGGCCCGGTTCAGATCGACGTACGAATACTTATCGACATCCGGCAATCCTTCGTGGACATTTTTTCCGGCGTCTTCTTCCAGATGCATCCGCTCGATACGGATCGTCATCGGCTTCCACTCTACCGCCCGCCCTTGATCGTCGCGTTCCGATGTCAGGATCGTCAGCGTCCCGTTTGCCGAAAACGGCCGGTCGTACTGCGATATCTGATAGCCCTTAGGCAGATCGGGGTAAAAATAGTTCTTCCGCGCAAAGATCGAAGTTTCCTGAATCTCTAATCCAAGCGACAAAGCCGCCCTCGCTCCCAATTCAACCACCCGCTTGTTCAAAACAGGCAACGCTCCAGGCAAACCGAGACATACCGGGCAAGTATTCGCATTCGGCTCGCCGCCCGTCAGCACCGCGCACCCGCAAAAGATCTTCGTCGCCGTCGCCAGCTGCGCATGGATCTCCATCCCGATTATCGCTTCCCATCCGTCTTTGATCATAATTTGAAATTGACTAAACCTTTGTCGAGTTGAGGCTCTCCTCTATTAGTGAATTCAGGCTTTTGCCGCTTAGTTTTGCTTTCTTATAAAGCCTGTGATGAAGTTCCGGCGAAATCCGCAAAACAAAATTTCCCGAAAACGGCTTGTCGGGGTCCTCATTTCTTTCACGGCAAAATTCCAAATAGTCGTCGACCGAAATCTCAAACTCGCGTTTTAATTCTTCGACGGAATTTCCTTGAAAAGTTATTACATCCCGCGTGTTGATAACCTCGCCGTAAAACATTTCCGCCTCCTCATCGAATTTCACTGTTGCTTCATAATTTTTATACTTCATCTTCGTTAATATCGGCCTCCGTCAAAAATCTTCGCATCGAAACAAATGCGCCTTTGTCAGTTTCCTTTCTCGGATGCGGACGATGAAACACGGCCCTTACTCCCTTCAAAGCTATACGCAATCGAGAACCGCGCCCTTCGCTCAGTTCTGCTCCTAGCGCGACCAATAGTTTTTCGACATCATCCCATAAAATATTCGACCGGACAGGAGTCTCGAAGATATCGCGTAAGGTCTGCCGATGCTTCTTTTTCATCCAAGAAATAGTATCATATCATAGTATTATAAAGAAACAGAGGTTGAGATTCCCTCAGATCTCCTAAAGGACAACGCGGATTATGCATTAATCATAATCCGCGTCCGGTTTAACCTCAAAATGTGCTGCTTTTATCGTTTCAGAAAAACCGCGCCGCGTTTTTGCGAAGTTCGAAAGGTCGGATATCTTCGCTCAAAGGGACGATTGAAATGCAGCCGCCGGCCTTCCCAATTTCTGTTTCGATGGCTGCTGTAACGCGAGAAATAGCCGCCGGAAAAGATCACGCCGTTATATCCGGTTGAATAGCCTGAATAAACGGGTGTTTCGGCCGAACGGAAATAATCGGCCTCATACTCCAAACGTTCCTGCTCAGCCGCTAACCTTTCACGCTCATACCGTTCGGCCGTCAACCGCGCCGATAGAGTTTCGCGTTCGACTGCGTCTTTTTCACGCTGCCGCTCGAGTTCCTCCGGCGAAGGGAAACCGAGTTTCACGTAGTTTTCACGCAGGTCTCTTTCCGCCGCGAGCCGCTGATTGCGAAACTTCGTCAGATCGGAATTAGTTACGGTCTTGGTTTGGGCGGAAACGCAGAGAGCCGTCAAAAAGCTCAAACACGCAAAAAACAGTATTTTCTCTTTCATAGCTCATTCACCTCGTTTCCAAAATCATAGCACGAGTTTGTTGCTGACAACAGAAAAAGAGATGGCCCGCGAAATACGCGAAGGAACGCGAAATTAAGAACATTCCGGTTTAACAATTTACCGATCTTGAACACTCTTTTTTCGCGTCCCTTTCGCGTATTTTCGCGGGCACATTCCTAAAAACCGAAACTGACGCCGGCTCGCCCGTTTATCCCAACCGTCCGAAACCCGTTCTCGAAATATTCCTGATCGAACAAATTTTCGATCGTCCCGTAAACCCGCAGATTAAACTTGTCCTTATTAATAGGAAAAGTATAACCTGCAGTTAAGTCAGCCTTGCGGTTTCCGTTAAAACGGTAAATATATGTGTTAAAGGTGCTTCCGCTAAAGATCGGAGCCAAATAATCGCTCGTCGCCAGAAAATCGAAATTAACCCAAAACCGTTTGAATCTCTGAGTAGCCACCAGCGTAAACTGATTTTCCGGAACGCCGAGCGTACTTAAAATCCCCGTACCGCCGACCTGCGGCTCTCGCTGATCGCTGTTTGTATATGTGTAGGAAGCAAAAATATCGGTCGATGAAGTCGGCCGAAATTCACCGCTAAGTTCTCCGCCTCGTGCAATGCCTCCCTTTTGATTTTCATATCCGCCAAACGGGCGTAGCGTACTACCTATCGCTGGCGCAGAGTTCCCGAAACCTATGATGTCGGTGAGCCGCGTGTAGAAGTATGTCGCTGACAACCTAGCCTTATCACCGAAAATGTTTTGTTCGATGCCAGCGTCGAACGCGGTGGAATGTTCCGGCTCCAAATTCGGATCACCGAGAGCCACAAATTCCTCTCCGCCGAACGTGCTGAAGAAAGTACCGAAGCGCTCGTAAAGAGAAGGCACGCGATAGCCGTTTCCGATATGCGTCCGCAGTTTTGTTCCCGTTTTCGCGAAATAATACGAGGCCGAGCCGTCAAAAGTGTACGCGTTCGGCGGATTTTCCAGCGTCAGGTTCGTGTAAGGAGCATTTTCCAAACTAAAATCCGGTGTTTTCAAATTAAAAAATTGAACACGGAAACCGCCCGAAAATTGAAGTTTGCCGTCGAACAAACCGATCAGATCTTGCGCGTAGATCGTATTGCTTGATTGATACGCATTCGTAAAAAAATCGGCGGTACCGGTCGGCGTAAAGCCTTCATTGCCGAGCTTTTCATGTTCGAATTCGTAGCCAAACGTAATTCTGTTCGTTTTATGCGGCGTCCAGTCGATATGCCCGTTCGCCGTGTGGATCGATCCATCGAAAATGCTTGTCGATTCGCTTTGAAAAGGAATACCGAGCAGCCCGTTAGTGTTTCTCCGCTCGGTTTTAAGAACCGAATAGTAGCCCTGAAAATAAAGCCTGTCACTTATGACCTGCGTTACGACAACTTGTCCATTAAAGAATTTCGATTTCTGATTGCTGTCCGGGTCGTTCGCGTCGAAGGCGAAATTAACGCCCGGATTCGCAACAATGATCGCGCTGTTGGAAATCGGCAAGTTGCCCAATGTATCCGGATTTGAATTTAGCCTGACAAACGCATCGCTCACAAAAAACCTCGCCGAAATGTTGGTCTTCTCAAACGGCTTTGCTTCAATGCGGCTTTGA
>JACMMN010000033.1 GCA_014379075.1 Pyrinomonadaceae bacterium
AGGCGCCGGTGCCGCGGCCTTCGAAGATCATTTGTATCGGCCTGAATTACCGCGACCACGTTGAGGAAAGCGGTGCAGAGATTCCGAAATCACCGCTGATCTTCTCGAAATTCGTGAGCTGCGTTGCCGCTGCGGGTGATCCGATACTTTTACCGATTGGCAGCGAACAGGTGGATTACGAAGCCGAACTAGCCGTCGTCATCGGAAAACGCGGGAAGAATATCAAAGTAGAAGACGCGATGGATCACGTTTTCGGCTACACGAATTTTAACGATGTTTCGGCCCGCGATATGCAGTTTGCAGACGGGCAGTGGCAGAGGGGAAAATCGTGCGACAGTTTCGCTCCGTTCGGCGAATTCGTAGCGGCAAAAGACGAGATCGGCGATCCGCACGAGCTTAACATCCAATTTCGGCTGAATGGCAAAACGATGCAGAATTCGAACACGCGGGAACTGATCTTTCGCATTCCCGAACTCATCGAATTTTTATCCCGAACTATCACACTCGAACCGGGCGATATTATTGCGACGGGTACGCCGCCTGGTGTCGGTTTCGCAAGAAAGCCTCCAGTGTTTTTACAGGACGGCGACATTTGCGAAGTCGAGATCTCGGGCCTGGGAATTTTATCGAATCCGGTAAAAAATGTGTCCAATGTTTGATCTAACTGGAAAAATTGCTTTAGTAACGGGCGCGGCGTCTGGCATCGGCGAAGCCGTCGCGCACACTTTATCGGGCGCTGGAGCGTTCGTCTATGTTGCGGACATTGACGAGGAAAAAGGCCGCCTCGTCGCCGGAGCGGTCGATAACGGCGAATTTATAAAGCTAAATGTCGCGCAGCGGAGTGATTGTATCTCAGCCGCCGCACACGTTAACTTAAGGCATGGACGGCTCGATATTCTAGTTAATAACGCTGGCATCGGCCACGTCGGGACCATCCTGGAAACTACCGGCGAAGACCTTGACCGGCTCTTTGCGGTCAATGTTCACGGAATGTTCGAATTAACAAAGGTTTTTATTGAAGGGATGATCGAACGCAAATACGGCGTGATTATCAACATTGCTTCGATAGGCGGAATTTTGGCGATCCGCGAACGGCTGGCTTACTGCACGACAAAATTTGCGGTTGTCGGATTTACCAAATGCCTGGCGCTCGACCACGCACTGGATGGCATCCGGGCAAACTGCGTCTGTCCCGGCCGTGTCGAAACGCCGTTCGTGAAATCGCGGCTCGCGGAATACGCTGATCCCGAAAAAGCGTATCGCGAAATGTCTTCGACTCAGGCCATCGGCCGTATGGGGACGCCCTCTGAGATTGCCGCTTCGGTCCTTTATCTCGCCAGCGATGAAGCTGCATTCGTAACCGGAACCGCCCTCGAGATCGACGGCGGATTCTCGGTCGGGAAGTAATATTTCGAAGTTGCCAGGTTCGTATTTACGCAAAAACGACGTTTACGAACTCCGCCGAGCACGCAGATCGCCCTATGGCGAGCAACTTTTTGCAGTGATATCATTTTTTATCGACTATATTCATTGAGGCAGGCAAAAACAAGTTTAATCAGATAGTTGCAGGAAAGTCTTGCCGGGAGTATCACCTCTCACACACATAACTAACAAAAATCGGTTTTTCTGCAGGTTGCTTTTTTCATCATTTATATGATACGAATTAGCTACCGTAAGATTTAGGACGTTCCGCGTACGTCGAAACTGCAACCATCCTAGAGACTCTTGAAATGATGGCTGGATGAAACTGGAAAACGTGTGCGATAAGCCGGAAAACATTGCAAGAATTGAAATTTGCTGGCGACAACTCCTCCTCTTACCCTTGTCGTTTTTATTAGTAATCGGGCTGTCGATCTTGCATTAATCTTTCAAATTGTAAATAAACCCCGTCTGTCAGTTTCAAAGAAGTCCCGGGAGCATTTTGCAAACCCGTTGTCAGGGGACGCTTTTTATGACGACAAAAAAATTAACGTCTTTTCACATTACGAATTACTACCACAAGGATTCGGGCGGCATCAGCACCGTTTATAATCATCTGCTCGAGGCTGCGAACAGGCATCAGCGAAAGGTGCGGCTCATCGTGCCCGGCGAACGGGACGAACAGGAAGAGGTGGGGGAATTCGGCCGTATTTATTTCGTCAAGGCAAATCGTTCGCCGCTCTTCGACCGCCGTTACAGAGTGATAATGCCGTGGCAGTATTTGCCGGAACGGACACGCATGCGGCAGATCCTCTGCGAGGAGATGCCTGACATTATTGAGGTTGCCGATAAGTATACACTGAGCTATCTCGCCGGGCATATCAAACGGGGTTTTCTGAAACCTCTAAACCGCCCGATGACGGTGCATTTGAGCTGCGAGCGATTGGACGACAACATGCGGGCCTGGGTTTCGGGCATCGTGCCCATTAGATGGTTTTCACGCGGAATGATCGGAAATTACGTGGCACCTATGTTCGATTATCATCTGGCCAACTCCGATTACACCGCAGACGAACTCCTGAAGGCGGTTTCCGCCGGACGAAACGATATGGGTTCAAAACCGGTTCAAAAATTATCCTGGAGCTACTTTAGATCTTTATCGGAAGGTTTTTCCGAGCGTGTGTCTGTCAGCAACTGCGGCGTGGACAGCGATCATTTCAACCCCGGGCGAAAAGACGTTGAAATTCGACGGCAAATTATGGATGAGGCTGGCTTCCCGGAAAACGCGACAGTTCTATTTTATGCAGGGCGGCTGTCTCCGGAAAAGAATATTGCGCTTTTGCCAAAAATTCTTGGGTCGCTGATCAGTTTTTACAATCATGATCCGGGCAAACGCGAATACCGCCTCCTGGTCGCCGGCGGCGGACCACGATCCGAATGGCTCGAGAAAGAGCTAGAGAAAACCGCACCCGGCAAGTTTAAACTTCTGGGTCACGTGGGCGACCCGGAAAAACTTGCAAACCTTTACGCAAATGCCGATATTTTCCTTCATCCGAATCCCCGCGAGCCATTCGGCATCGGGCCCCTTGAAGCCATGGCTTCGGGGACGCCTGTTATCGCTCCGAATTCGGGCGGCGTACTTTCTTATGCAAACGAAGAGAATGCCTGGTTAAGAGAAGCTGAGCCGGACGATTATTTCGCTGCCATAATGGATGTCATTAATAATCCGGAAAAACGCGATGAAAAAGTAAAAAGGGCGCTTGAAACCGCGGGTCTTTTCTCCTGGAAAAATGCGACCGATCGGCTATTTCAACTTTATGATGAATTGTACGAGAAATTTTCCCATGAGCGCTTTTCTTCTTCGCGTGAAAATATAGAAAACGATAAAATTGGAGAAATCCCGGCCGCCCGGATCTAACTACTTAGCGCACCCACATATGAAATTATACTTGATTTCCCTGCTCATGATCGCACCTCTTGCTCTCGCCACTGCCGCGAAATCCTCTCTTGACGCCGGGACTATAAAAGGGATTGTCCGTGCAACATCGGGCGGCCAATCGACGGTGATTGCCGGTGCGAAACTGGCCCTGAATAACAAAGCGACGCCGGATAAGCCCATCAACACCGTCAGCGGCGTGGCGGGCGAATTCATCTTCATCAATCTCCCATCGGGGGATTACACGCTGAACGTCGAGGCTCCGGGCCTGACAAACATTTCAAAGGAGATCAAACTCGACTCGGGAACGATCCTGACGCTGGACATCGATATGGCGGTGACGATCGGCGAATCCGTGACGGTGAGCGTCGAAGAAGGCCTTCTAAGCACTTCTGAAACGTCGATAGTCAATGTTATCCGGGCTGAAACTCTGAACACGGAGCCGTTTCGCAATGACAATTTTCAGAATTCAATAGCTCTCACACCGGGTGTGGTGCGCGATGGAAGCGGCAATGATTATTTGAAAGGTACGCGTACCGGGCAAAGCGGATACAAAGTCAACGGCGTTGATGTGACCGATCCCGTTTCCGGAAAAATAGCTTTTGAGATACCGCTCGAAGCCGCCGCCACGGTGCATGTCGAAGAAAATCCGTATTCGGCCGAGTTCGGCCAGTTCACAGGCGGAGTAACGAATCTGCAGACAAAGGGCGGCGGCGAGAAATTCAAAGTTTCCGCGGCGCGCTTTTTCCCGACGTTTCGGAATGTGTTTTCGACAAAGATCGATTCATTTCGGCCGCGAGTGACATTTAGTGGGCCGATCATCAAAAAACGGCTTTATTTTCTGCAGTCGTTCGAGTACAGGTATCGAAAAGACCTTGTGCCGAGCCTGCCCAAACCAGATAATAGTACTACGGTCGAATCCTTTAACGCCTTTACACAATTCGATCTCACGATCAACAACAGTAATTCCTTAAAATTTAATTTTGCTGTTTTCCCGAGCCGGCTGCGTAACCTCAACCTCGATACATTCAATCCGGTTGAGGCCACGCCGAACTATAAACAGCGCGGCATCCTCGCCTCCGTTTCCGAACAATCGGTATTCAAAGACGCGTCCTTCCTCTCGTCGGACGTGAGCTATAAAACGTTTGATGTCGATGTATTTGCCAAATCGTCGCTGCCCTTCGAGATCGCGCCGGAATTCAACCGGGGCGGATATTTCGCCGACACGCGGCGGCAGACAACGCGATGGCAATGGAGGGAGATCTACTATTCGCGTCCATTGAAATTCAGAGGCCAGCATTCGATAAAAGCCGGTTTTGAATTCTTCAGGTCGGACGTTAAGGGAATACTGAATTACAGCCCGATCTTTATTCGGCGAATTGACGAGACACTGGCCCAGCAGATCTCATTTCAGCAAGGCACTACCCTCGGATATTCATTCAATGAGATCGCTGGCTTCGTGCAGGACCGCTGGACCATAAACCCGAAACTCACCTTCGACTACGGCGTCCGAATCGAACGCGACGGCCTCGCCCGACGCAATAATTTTTCGCCGCGTTTCTCTGTTTTATTTTCCCCGGCGAGTAACGGACGAACGGTTATTCGCGCGGGTGTCGGCGTTTTCTACGACCGTTCTTCGGGCTTGGGCGGAATCGAAGATGGAACTCCCGTCTATGAGCAGATACCGACAAGGATCGTAACGGATTTCGCCGCGGACGGAACAACCGTTGTCGATGGCCCGCGAACATTCGTACCGCTGATGATCGATCGGATTCGCACGCCGCGAAGCGTTCGCTGGAGTGTACAGCTCGACCAGGGACTGACAAAAGATTTAACCGCGCGATTTGGATATCTGAGGCGGACGGTGAAAGACGATCTGTTATTTGATCCGCTGACAGGAGCCGGGAACACGGGAACACTTCTTTTGAGCAGCAACGGACGTTCGCAGTACGACGAATTTCAATTCGTCATGACTTACAACAAACCCAAAATCGGGCAATGGAATGGCTCCTACGTCTTCGCTCGTTCGCGGGGCGATCTGAATACGGAAGACAGACTTTACAGCGATTCACCCGCGTTTGTGCTGCGGCCCAACGAATACGGACCGCTTCCCTTCGACGCCAGGCATAGATTTTTACTGTACGGCCAGTTGGAGTTTCCGCATGACATCAGGGTCGCCCCACTTTTCGAGGTTAGATCGGGCTTTCCGTTTTCAAAATTCGACGAGCGTTTGAATTTTGTCGGCGGGCGTAACCTCGCCGGAAATTTTCCGTCTTATATTTCGATCGATCTGCAGGTGACCAAAGGCTTTAAGCTGCCCTTCTTCGATAATAAAAAAGCACGGGTCGGTGTTGCATTGTTCAATCTGACGAATCATTTTAATCCGAGGGATGTACAAAGCAATTTGACCAGCCCCAATTTCGGCGTGTTCTACAACAGTCTCGGCTTTGCGACTAAGGCCAAATTCGATCTTGAGCTTTAGTGGATAATTATAATTCGGGAATCCAAAACGTGCGGCCGTTGTCGCTGATCCGCTTTAATCCCAAATTCGGCAGCTCGGTTTCCGGCACACCCAGATAGGTAAAATGCGGAAGATCGGAAACGACCGTCTGATACCAATTGTGCCTTGCTAAGATCTCCCGGACCTTAGGGTTCTCAAATTCCTTCACATCAAGAGCGAGCATGGCCAGATGCTGAGATGTTCCCGGCGGCGCGACGGAATAGATTATCGATTTTGAAAGATCCTTTGCAAAATAAATGCCTTTTTCTTCGAGTTTAAGGACTTCGGAAACCTGTTCAAAAGGGGACAGGCTTTTTATCCGGTCAGCGTCGACCTGCGTGATCTTCCCTTTCGCGACCCAATGTTTCAACGCCGGTTCTACGCGGCTGGCCCATAAGCCGACGGTTTCGTTATACGTGCGGCGGCCAGAATCGACACCGCGCGGTGATATCGTCAAATTCTCCTTTTTGGCATCCTCGATCGCTTTTTTTAGGTCGTTCATCGCGGGCGACTGTAATTCGATTGCGAATCCGCCGATGGTTTCGGTCGATTTCGAAAGGCCTGACTGAAAAGCCGAAACCTCGGACTCGTCTTTAAAAACAACCGTTTTAGGCGCGGTCGCTCCGCCTTTCGCGACGAACATCGAGCCGTATTCCTTAAGCAGTTTTTTGCCGACATCATCGGCGGGTGATTGAAATCCCCCCGGCATGTTCGCCGCAAAGCCCGCAGCTGTCTTTTTTTCGCTCATATTTGTGTTAGTTTCCGCCGTATTTTGCTCCGGCTTGCTGTTCACGGGCTTCGCGGGAGAAGAAGAATAATTTACTGCCGAGGTGTTGCCGCTGCCGTTGCCGGCTTTGTTATCCCAACAACCTGAAAAACAAACGACACTAAAAACTCCGGCTAGTGCAAGGTACCTGACTATCTGCATTCTTTTTTCCATTATTATTTAGTAATGAACGGAGTGAAAACCCAGCCCCGTTTTCCTGTTTCCGTCTGGATGTATGCCCAATTTGCCTCGACTCCTTTCCACATATCGCTGTTTTCCGAATATTTTATAACGAAAACCTTCTGGCCTTTCCTGAGCATGCTAAGTTTTCTGGCATTCAAACCCGGACCGCCGCGGACAATAACATCCGTCGAATTGCAAAATGCAACCGTCGAACCGACTGGAGCCGTTATCGTTAAGTTTGGAATCGGGGAAGAATTCGGCGAGGGTGTGGGCGATGGATCCGCATTGGGATCTTTGGATTTTACGGCGACAATGGTTTCGCGCAATACATCGGCATTATTCGCTCTTTCGGACCGGTCGATTTGAAACGGCCAAAAGCGATGTTTTCCTTCGTCAAAAAAACCGTTGAATACAGCAAAGGCGTATTTGCCGTTGGCCAGGTTCTGGGGAAATCTCAGCCGCTTCATGGCTCGCCTGCCTTCGACGGGCATCGTCTGAAACTCGATCTGGCCCAGTTTTCCGTCCGGCTGAATGGTGTCGATCTGAACAAATTTCAGTTCGCCGAGCGGAACATCGCTGCCCTCCGCAAATAGAATTATTTCCGGAAGATAATCGATCTTCGGAAGCGAGTCGTCCCCGAGAATTTTAGCCTTTGCGTCAAGCGAATTCGAGTAATCCAGTTTCTTTAATTCATCTGCCCGGGTCTTTTCCTTGTTAAGATAAAACATTCCAAAATGATCCGGCAATACTTCAACCCGGGATTCTTTTTTTGTCAGGAAATAAACGGCTATAGTCGCACCGCCGGCCAGTAAAAGCAAAAACAAGGCCAAAGCCGTTAACAGCACAAATTTACTTTTCTTCGCCGGCGGGACCAGCGGAATATCGGACTGCGTTTGAGGCACAAAATTCCTAGCGGGAATATATTCGGTTTCAACCGAAGAAAGGTCATCCGTAATATTCGGATTCCGAGGAAATATCCGCACCGTTTCGGGAGTCGATTCGGACCTCGAACCGCCCGGGATCGATTTTCCGCAATTTACGCAGAAAATATATTCGTCATCATTGATCGTTCCGCATTGTGGACATTTCATGGCAATTCCTGCCGGATATTCGGCACCCAGAATTTATAACCGCCTTTTATATAAGCCTTTAAACCTTGGTCCGGCAACTCAGATTCCTTAAATCCCAAAAAAGTAAAATGCGGCGTGTCATTAGCAATGGTTTGAAACCAGCCGTGTTTGTTAAGTATAGAGCGCACCCCTGCATTCTCGAATTGCGCGACATCCAGGGCGAGCATCGAAAGGTGTTGCGAAGTTCCGGGAGCCGCTACGGACGAAAAGATGGTACGAGAGAAATCCGTTGCGAAATACAAGCCGAGCGACTCCCATTCCATTACCTGTTCCACTTGCTGCTGCGTCGACATATTACGGGCTGCTTCCGCATCGTCTGAGGCGATTTTGCCCAGCCTTCCCCAATGAATCAAAGCAGGCAGAAACCGCGAATTCCATATCCGGGCCGTATCCATATACGAACGCCGTCCCGCCGATGAGCCGCCACGCGGAGTTATCCTAAGATTTTTCTGCTCGCCTTCCTTGCGGGCCTCAAGAAACGCGTCCATTGCGGCGGATTGCAATTCAATGGTCGCGCCATTCAAATTAACAGATCTGGTCGAAAAGGTGCTCTGGAAAGCCTGAACTTCAGCCTCGCTTTCAAAAACACATCTCGTCGGAAAGTTAACGGTCCCCGCGGCGACAAACACCGCTCCGTACTCTGCGAAAACGCGGCGTGCGACCGCATTCGTCCCAACCGGGCAGACATCTTCCAGGCCCAGAGTTCTAATGCTGCGGCCGGTTACGTCTTTTACTTTTATCTGCGACACACGGGTCTTTACGACCTCGGCGAAATCCCTCGGCTCATTGCTCCTTTGACCGAATGACGAACCCGCAGATGTAATAAGAATTATTGACGATAATATGAATTTAAGACAATACATAATTCTTCCAGGAGTAACGACCGCGGACGCCGACAGTACTTAAATCTAACACGAAAACTTTTTAACGATCTCATGCGCGGAATCCATGTGAACCTTCATATACTCGTCCTTTTCGATGAATGGAATACGCTCGCGGATGGCTTTATAGATATCACGCGTTCCTTTTCCCAGAACCTTATCATCGCCGATATGTTTCTTACGAAAATCTATGCCCTGAGCGGCGCAAAAAAGCTCGAGGGACAGGATTATCTCAAGATTTTCGGCCACTTGCCGCAATTTGACCGCGGCGGTCGCACCCATCGAAACGTGGTCTTCGACATTTGCGGAGCTCGGGATCGTATCGACGCTCGCGGGATGCGAAAGAATCTTATTCTCCGTACAGAGCGATGCGGCAGTGTACTGAACGATCATAAAACCCGAATTCAATCCACCGTTTTCCGTAAGAAAAGCCGGTAAAACGTGTGCATTCGACGCTTCGTCGGTAAGGCGCATGATCCGGCGTTCGGAAATATTACCGAGCTCGGAAAGCGCGATAGCAAGGTAATCAAACGCCAGGGCGAGAGGTTCACCATGGAAATTTCCACCGGAAATGACCTCGATCTTGTCAGAACCGCCTACGTTAGCAGGTGGTTCTGACACGAAGATCAGTGGATTATCCGTCACCGCATTCAACTCTAATTTTATCAGCCATTCCGCATAAGCAACGGCGTCACGGCAGGCACCGTGGACCTGCGGCATGCAGCGGAGTGTATAGGCATCCTGCACGTTCGCGGGATCGAAATCGCGTACGAAACCGCTCTCGCTGAGAATTTCACGCAGGTTTCGAGCACATTCGATCTGGCGCGGATGCGGGCGGAGCGCGTGGATGCGTTCATCGAAAGCCGAAACCGTTCCGTGCAGTGCTTCGAGGCTCAAACATCCCGCGACATCGGCGAGTTCGGAAAGCCTTATAGCCCGGCAGGTTTCGAGCAGTCCGACGGCGGTCATCACCGTCGTGCCGTTCGTCAGCGCAAGGCCTTCCTTTGCCGCCAGAATCATGGGAGATGATCCCGCCTTTTCAAGAGCATCGGCCCCGATTAAAACTTCGCCGTTGAATTCAGCCTTACCTTCGCCGATCAAAACGCAGGCAAAATGTGCAAGTGGTGCTAGGTCTCCGCTGGCTCCCAGACTTCCCTTTTCCGGGATGATCGGATGCACGCCACGGTTCAAACATTCAAGGATGAGTTCGAGCGTTGTCAGTCTAATCCCTGAATAGCCGCGCGCCAGCGTATTTGCCCGGATCAGCATAATTGCTCTTACCGTCGGAGTGTCGAACGGCTTTCCGACGCCAACCGCGTGGCTGACGACAATGTTCCGCTGCAGCAGTTCGACTTCCTCTCGGCTGATTATCTTGTCCTTGAAAGCGCCGAAACCGGTCGTGATGCCGTACGCGATCTCACCGCATTCAAGCAGCGTATCGACCGCTCGAGCGCAGGCATTAACCTTCTCTTTCGCGCTATCTGATATACCCACTCGCGGCTCTCCGGGCTGGCCGTGCGCTATGGCGATCACCTGTTCGAATGTTAGGCTTTCGCCGTCTAAAACGATCTCTTCCATAAGAATTTCGTGCGGAGCATTAACTACTTCGCGAAGGGCAACTCTGTTCCATTCTTAAAAACTTTATCAACCAAGTTCCCCCCAAATTCGTAGGCAATCTGTCTATAATCCTTCGTATCGACTATCAAAATGTCAGCTTGTTTCCCTATTTCGATCGATCCGACTCGGTCGCCCAGACCAATCGCGAATGCCGCGTTTATCGTAGCGGCATTCATTGCTTCAGCCGGTAAAACTTTCTGATAACGGCACGCGATAACCATTGCGTTCGGTATCGAAGGGCAAGGAGCGGAACCGGGATTGAAATCGGTGGAAACGGCGATCGCGCAGCCGGAATCGATCAATTTTCTAGCGTCGGCGAATTCCGAACTGCCGAAATTAAAATTAACGGTTGGCGTGATAATGCCTACAGTGTCCGATTGCGCGAGCAATTCTATTTCTTCGTCCGAGATCGCGTCGAGGTGATCTATTGAAACCGCTCCCATTTCAATTCCCAGGCGGCTGCCGCCGAGATTGTTGAATTCATCGACGTGCGCTTTGACGCCGAACCACAATGCTTTTGCCGTTCTCAATATTCTTTCGGATTGAGCAAGATCAAACGCATTCTTCTCGCAAAAAACATCGGCGAAAAACGGGGTATTTTGCGCAAAGAAATGCGACGCCACATACCAATCCCACGCTTTCGGCAGCATTTCTCCGCAGATCAGATCGACGTATTCATCGGCATTATCCTTATATTCGGGCGGAACAGCATGAGCCGCCAAAAAGGTAGGGACGATATCGATAACGTGTATCTTATCAAGCTCGGCGATCGCGGCGAGCATTTTCATCTCGGTCGCTGTGTCGAGGCCGTAACCGGTCTTTATCTCAGCCGTCGTCGTGCCGCAGGCAAGCATTTTGTTGAGGCGATTTCGGCTTTGTTCGACAAGTTCCTCCAAATCAGCTTCCCGCGTGTATTTGACGGTAGAAATGATCCCGCCGCCGTTCGCCAGGATTTCTAGATAATCTGCGCCTTTTATCTTTAGTTCGAATTCTTTCAGCCGGTCACCGGCGTAAACTATATGAGTGTGACAATCGACAAAACCCGGTGTGACGACTTTTCCTCCGGCGTCGATTATGGTTTCTGCTTCGAATTGGCGAGCAATATCCTGTGATCGGCCCGCTCCGACAATTTTTCCTCCTGCGACCGCGACAGATCCGTCTTCGATCACGCCAATATCTGCCATTTCGGCACCGCGCTTCGGCTTGCCGCCGGACGCGCATGTTATTAGTTGTCCTGCGTTGTAAATGATCAGGTCTGCTTTCATTTGGTCAGAACCGCCTGCGTGATCAAATCGAACGAATCACGGGGGGACAGTCGTGGCAAGGACACAACGAGCGTCTCCAGCCTAAGTCTTTACCAGCCGCTTACGCAGGTGGTTCTGACTCGGGGATTACATTTCGACTTCGGTGATCTTTTCGTGGATGCTGTTGGTTTCCATCAAAGCGGCTGAACCGTACCAGACGACATGCTCGACCACCATCATTCCCGATTTTACGACGGGATCAGTATCGGTCAGCTTTTTAGCGTCCTCGACCGTGGTTACATTCAAAATAAATAGTCCGCGAAAACCCTTGTCATTTTTGGCGAAAGGCCCGGCGACGGTGAGTTTGCCCTCGGCCGCAAGGCGGTTCATATTCGCCATGTGGCCTTTGAAAAGCTCCTTGCTCTCCGCCTCCGTAAAAACTTTGGGCCCTGTTTTGAGAATGGCAAGCACATAGGTTTTCATTCCGTATTTATCCGCACCGACCTTTTTGGCGAGAGCGGCGTCAAATGCGGGTTTAACCGTTTTGACCTCGCCTTGCGCGAGCGACGTCAAGACAAACGAAACCATACAAATCGAAATAATCGAAAACATCTTCAATACTTTCATATTAATTACCTTCCTGGACAGAATTCCGGAGATTTTACCATAGTATCGCGGCATAACTAAGTTAAACCATTGGTACGGCTTTTTACCAAAGCGTGTTTCGATTATGATACTTGCAAATATATGAAACGAATCGTAAAAGCGCCGACCGGCAGCGAATTGACCTGCAAAAACTGGCTGATCGAAGCTGCGTACCGGATGATCCAGAACAATCTCGACCCGGAGGTCGCGTTTGACCCGGATAATCTCATCGTTTACGGCGGGCGCGGCAAAGCGGCGCGCAATTGGGAATGCTTTGATGCAATTCTCGAATCTCTAAAAAATCTCGATGAAGACGAAACGCTGCTTGTCCAATCCGGCAAGCCGGTCGGGGTTTTCAAAAGTCACACGGACGCTCCGCGGGTTTTGATCGCAAATACCAATATCGTGCCGCATTGGGCGACGCAGGAGCAGTTTGACAAATACGAAGCCGAGGGGCTGATGATGTACGGGCAGATGACCGCCGGTTCGTGGATATATATCGGCACGCAGGGGATTTTGCAGGGCACGTATGAAACATTCGGCTCGCTCGCGCGGCAGAATGGTTGGGCAGATCTTGCCGGACGGTTTGTCCTGACAGCGGGTTTGGGCGAAATGGGCGGAGCACAGGCGCAGGCGATCACTTTTAACGGAGGCGTCGGGCTGCTGGTCGAGGTCGATCCGTGGCGGATCGAGCGGCGGTTGGCGCTGAAACAGGTGGATGTTGCGGCGAAGAATCTGGACGAAGCCGTCGAACTGGTCCGCAATGCCGTCGATAAAAAAGAAGCAATATCGGTCGCCCTTCTCGGCAACGCCGCCGAAGTCCACTGGGAACTTCTTTATCGCGATATATTTCCCGATATCGTTACCGATCAGACATCGGCTCACGACGTTCTTTACGGATATATTCCCGTCGACCTGAATATCGATCAGGCGAATGAGCTGCGCAAATCGGATCCAACCGATTACGAAAAACGCGCTATGGATTCGATGTCGCGGCATGTAGAGGCTATGCTCGAATTCCAGAAGCGTGGTTCTATCGTTTTCGATTATGGAAACAATCTAAGACAAAGGGCCAAAGACAATGGGGTCGAAAATGCATTTGACTATCCCGGATTTGTTCCCGCATACATCCGGCCGCTCTTTTGCGAAGGCAAAGGACCGTTCCGATGGGTGGCTCTTTCCGGCGACAAGGAAGATATTTACAAAACCGACCGTGCCATAATGGACCTTTTCCCGGACAACGACCATCTCATAAAATGGCTGACGATGGCACAGGAACAGGTTGCATTTCAAGGCTTGCCCGCCCGCATTTGCTGGCTTGGCTACGGCGAGCGGGCAAAAGCCGGCCTGAAACTAAACGAAATGGTCGCCAGCGGCGAAGTTTCAGCTCCAATTGTCATCGGCCGCGATCACCTCGACTGCGGTAGCGTCGCGTCGCCCAACCGCGAAACCGAAGCGATGAAGGACGGCTCCGACGCTATTGCCGATTGGGTCTACCTCAATGCCATGATCAACGCGGTCGGCGGAGCCACCTGGGTCTCCGTCCATCATGGCGGCGGCGTCGGCATAGGCTACTCCCTCCACGCCGGCCAGGTAATCGTCGCTGATGGCACACCAGAAGCCGCCAAACGGATAGAACGCGTCCTTACCACCGATCCCGGAATGGGAATAATCCGTCATGCCGACGCCGGTTATGAGGAAGCAATTGAATTTGCGGCGAATAATGATGTGAAGGTACCGATGCTTTAGGACGAATAATAATCATATGAAACAACAGAAAAACGCAATATTGCTGCTTACGCTGATTTTGTTTTCTTCGATCAGCGCAGCGGCACAGGACAAAAACTATTTTCAAACGGATTTTTCGAAAGAAGAATTTGCGGAACGGAGATCGAAGATATTTGAGAAAATTGGGAAGAATGCTATCGCACTTATACAAGGGGCGAGTGGAGTGGCCGATTTTAACGTATTTCGCCAATCCAATGAATTTTATTATCTGACCGGACTCGAAACGCCTCATGCTTACCTGCTGTTGGATGGGCGAAATCAGAGAACGACGCTATATCTTCCTCACCGAGATGCGGACAGAGAGAACGGCGAAGGCAAAATCCTCTCAGCGGAAGATGCCGATGTGATCAAAGAACTTACGGGTATCGATCAGGTCCGCGGTGTAGAGTTTTTATCGTTAAATTTGGTTGGTACTGGATTGATACGCCCTCCGGCACCACTTCTATATACTCCTCTAAGTCCGGCGGAGACCGGAACCGACAGCCGCGATGAATTATTGAACGGGCAGGCGCGGGTTTCGTCTGACCCGTGGGACGGACGATTTTCGCGTGAGGCTCGGTTCAGACAATTATTGAATGCTCGTACGCCGCAGTTTGAGATCCGTGATCTATCACCGATATTGGATTCGCTTCGACTTATAAAAAGCAAGAAAGAAATTGATATTATACGCCGGGCTACGGAGATCGCAGGTTTGGCGATCATTGAAGCAATGCGGTCAACCGAACCCGGTGTTTATGAATACCAGCTCGATGCCGCGGCTAAGTATATTTTCTATTTGAATGGTTCGCGAGGCGATGGCTATGCTTCTATCATCGGCGGCGGTTCGAACGCTTACATGGGACACTATTTCCGAAAGACGGACAAGCTGAAAGACGGCGATCTGGTTTTAATGGACTACGCTCCCGATTATCATTATTACACCAGCGATGTTACCCGCATGTGGGCAGTTAACGGTAAATTTACTCAGGAGCAACGTGAATTATGCAGCTATATCCTAGCGTATCGTGACGCCTTATTCAGGCACGTCCGGCCGGGCGTTACTTCGGATTATGTGCTCGATTCGGCGGCGAAAGACATGGAGAAATATTTGATTGGAAAAACGTTCGCCAAACCTGCTCATTTAAAAGCTGTTCAAGCGGGGTTGAAATTTCGCGGCCATTTTCAACATCCGGTTGGTATGGCCGTCCATGATGTCGGCAATGTCCGGAATGTGCCTTTGCAGGCGGGAATGGTATTCACTATTGATCCGATGATCTGGATTCCCGAAGAGAAGCTGTATATCCGTATAGAAGACGTAGCCCTCGTCACCGCCGAAGGAGTCGAGAATCTCAGTGCTTTTGTTCCTTCAAAATTAGAAGATATAGAAAAAACGATGACGGAAAAAGGATTGATCCAATTTCGCCCACCGGCATCAATAACAATTGCGAAATAGGCAATATACTCAGGCTCATTTTTATCCGCAGTGAATTCGGTTTTATAGATTTTTAGGAGACCCAATGAAAACGTTTTTGATCACTCTGTTATTGCTGACCCTTGTGCCGGTTTCTACTTTTGCATTTCGTGATATCTATCCAAAGAGTCCAAAAATAGATGTTATTAACTATACGTTCAAATTAGAGTTGTCGGATAAGACAGATGAAATAATCGGGGAAGCGACGATCGGCGTTCGTTTTCTTAGTGATGGAATTCACGAACTCAGATTCGACCTAACAAATCGGTCCACATCGTTGAAAGGCAAAGGAATGAGCGTAAGCAGCGTCGTTTCAGATAGCGGCCCGCTTAAATACAGACATGAAAATAATGCAATATATGTCAATCTATCCTCACCTTCGAAAGCTAACATGCGTGCCGAATATATTATTAGGTATCAAGGCGAACCAGCAACAGGCTTGAAGATCGCGAAAAATAAATACGGCGACCGCACATTTTTCAGCGACAACTGGCCGGACAAGGGCCGTAATTGGCTGCCAATGGTCGATCACCCATATGATAAGGCGACAAGCGAATTTATCGTTACGGCACCGAATCATTATCAGGTGGTTTCAAATGGTCTAAAGATAGAAGAAACGGATCTTCCTGATAACCGGCGTCGCACTCATTGGAAGCAATCGGTGCCAATCGCCTCGTGGCTGTATGTGCTTGGCGTGGCACGTTTTGCGGTTCAGTACGTCGATGATTTTCAAGGAAAATCGATCCAAACCTGGGTCTATTACCAGGATCGAGACGCGGGTTTTTATGATTTTGCCGATCTCACCAAGAAAGTGTTGGAATTTTACAGCAATTCCATCGGTCCTTATTCTTACGAAAAATTAGCCAATATTCAATCGAATAGTGTCGGCGGGGGCATGGAAGCTGCTTCCGCGATTTTTTATGATGAAAAATCGGTCACCGGCAAGCGAACCGAGCGGTGGCGGAACGTGATCATACATGAGATCGCCCATCAATGGTTCGGCAACGCAGTAACCGAAAAGGACTGGGATGAAATTTGGTTGAGCGAAGGCTTTGCGACTTACTTCACTTTGTTGTTTATCGAACATCAGTATGGAAGGGACGCGTTTGTCGACGGCTTGAAATCAAGCAAAACCTCTGTCGATGCATTTCATAAAAAAAAT
>JACMMN010000262.1 GCA_014379075.1 Pyrinomonadaceae bacterium
AAAACAACGTCGCCCGGATACTTATATTTCACCGCATTTGTTTCAAATTCTTCAAGGTCGAGGATCTTATAGCTACCGTCTTCCCACACAAGTATGTCGATATCCAGATCGACATAATCGAGGACATTATTCTCAAACGACGGCGGCATATTTATATTGCAGTAGAAATTCCGGAATTCGCCACCCGGCTCGTGAAAACGGAAGACATTGTACCAGCGGCCGAGCCAGTAATATTCGTAAGACACCGTCCCGCGTCTGATAAAGCCTAGGTCGGGGTGGTTCACGTCCGTTTCAAATTCGCCGACGAATGTCAAAAGCGGGTCAAGCCTCTCGGCCAGCCTGCAATTCCAGCTTCGCCGAATGCTTAAGTCATACTTTCTGGAATTGACCGTAATTATCTCATTCCGCATGCTTTATTCCGGCGGGATACGGACAACCAGGACTGAGCACGGCGCGTGGTGTACCACCGAATCCGACACCGAACCGAGTAAAAGCCGTTCCCAACGGCTGTACCCGTGCGAGCCGATAATGACAAGATCCGCGCGCCACTCCTCGGCGGTTTCGACTATCCGGCTTTCCGGCGAGCCGAACAGCATTTCCGACGTCACCGTAACTTTCTGGCCGTCGACGAATGCATTCAGCTTTGCGGACGTTTGCTCCAGTATCTTCGCAGCGTGTTCGCGCGCCGTCTTTTCAAGCTCTGTTGTATCGGGCAGATAACCGCCGTAAATATCGATCGACATCGGCAGCGCCATGTCCACTACGTTGACGATCCGTATTTCGTCGCCGTCGGTCAGCAGCATCCGTTTCAGCGATTCGATCGCGGCGTCGCTCTGTTTCGCACCATCGGTCGCAAGCAGTATTTTCATGTAAAAACTCCTATTCGTCGCCAACAGCCTAGATCAAAAAGTTATGACAGCATTCTATAAAACATCCGTGCAGAATTAAAAGTAAATTTGTGTGTTTCGTCTCGTTCCTTCCCGTTATGTTGATCAAAACCGCTTACCCATGGAGTACAAGGAATGTAAAGAAACCAAACCTAGATTCAAAACCGGAAAAACCTACTTTACTGCCCAAGCAGTTTGCCCAGTAGCTGGCGCAGCATCAGCGTCTCGGTATCGGTCAGGCCTTCGACGGTCTCAGCTTCTAATTCCGCCCATTGTGTCTCGAGCCGCTCCCGTACATCGTTGCCTTTTGCCGTCAAAAAGATCCGTGTGGATCGGGCATCGTCCTCATATTTCGCCCGCGTCACAAAATCGCCGTCGAGCAGCCCGCCGAGAATTTTGTTCACTGTCGGCGGAGCAAGGTTTAACCGGTCGGCCAGATCGATCTGCCGCTGTCCGTCCGTTTTCCACAATTCGAACAGCACGAAAACCTGTCCGCTGTGCAAACCAACTTCGCTCACCGCCTTCTGAAGCATGTTCCGGTGAGCGACGCTGACCTTCGCTAAAAGAAAACTTATGCTGTTCTCAAAATCCATGCTTTGTTGCTTAACCGCTTATGTTTAATAGTTTTAAGTAAGCGGTTGCCGTGCTCATAAGCTACGGTTAGCCGTCTATTAAGGTAATGTTAGCTGGCTAATAAACTATCATTAGACTGCTCATAATCAAAGCATAGAACGGTGTTTTTAATTTAATATGTGGTGTAGAATTTAAGTATGAATAATACTGAATTGCTTAAGGAATCGCGAAATTTGCTTCTCGGCCTGCACAAATCGCTTGTAGATTTCGAAAGGTCCATTTACGAAGGCATGCACGGAACGCAGACAGGCGGCCAATTTCTGAATGTGCTGCTTGAAGATGCGGATTTCGCCTGGCTGCGTAAATTTTCGACTTTGATCGTAGATATAGACGAGATGTTTGCCCAAAAAGACGGCTTTGCCGACGACTCTGTGGAAGCGCATCTGACAAAACTTCGCGAACTGATCGGGATGACGAACACTGACGAGGAGTTTATCGCAAAATACCAGGGAGCTTTGCAGCAGGACATGGACGCCGCCGCAAAACAAGGTGAGTTGAGAAGCCTGTTGTCACAACCACCTGCGATAGCGGGTGGCTGAAGCTATGAGTTCCAGATTTTAAGTTCCAGGTTTCAAGATAAGAACGAATTCAGTTTCCAAACTTGAAACCTGAAACATGGAACCTGAAACTTACGAGTTCATCCACCGCTATCGCAGGCGGTTCTGACATTCACGCTCGCCCGCTTTTCTTCCAATCGCTCAAAAAGCCTTCAAGACCTTTATCGGTCAGCGGGTGCTTAACCAATTGCTGTATGACCTTGAAGGGAAGCGTCGCTACATCGGCACCGACCAGGGCGCAATCGACAATATGCATCGGATGCCTGATCGAAGCAGCCAGGACCTGCGTTTCGAAACCGTAATTGCCGTAGATCTGCACGATATCCTGGATAAGCTGCATGCCGTTTTCGGCAATGTCGTCGAGCCGTCCGATGAAGGGCGAAATGTAAGTCGCACCGGCCTTTGCGGCGAGCAAGGCCTGAGCGGCGGAAAAACAAAGCGTTACATTCACTTTTGTACCTTCGGCCCGGAATATGCGGGTGGCTTTCAATCCATCCAATGTCAAAGGACATTTGACCACGACATTCGGAGCGATCTTCGCAAGCTCTCGGCCCTCTCGGAGCATTCCGTCCGTATCCAAAGCAGTAACTTCAGCCGAAACATCTCCTTTCACGAGGGCACAAATGGCCGCGATGTGCTCCTTAAAATCAATGTCGCCTTCCTTCGCCACCAGCGAAGGGTTGGTCGTCACGCCGTCTATCAAGCCAAGCTCGTTCGCTTCCTTGATCTCATCCAAATTAGCCGTATCAATAAAAAATTTCATAGTCTCTCCGTTTTAAATGCAGAAGCCCGCACGTTAGTAAGGGCGTTAAATTGAACTCAAAGTCACCGTCGCGGAACCAAAAAAAGAATCAAATTGATCGCCAGTATCACCAGGCTTGTATATGCAAACGTCTTCCTTTCGCTCTTTTTCAGCGCCAGCAGGCTTATCGCAACGCCGCCGATCAGCAGTAGCAGCCACATCAAAAAATTCGCCGAAATAAGGTACGACGCGATCGATGAAACATATTCCTTTTCCAGATAGAGCCACTGCCACCAATTATGGGCGAGGGCCAGCACGATCGGTACAGTTTCGAGAATTTCAACGCGTTGCGGAATTGGCATCGGTTCCGTCAGATCGATCTTGTTTGCTTTGTGAACGACCGTTTCGGTTTCGCCTGTCGGCCGAAACTCTAATGTTTTCGGTGATGCGGAGAAGGGAAACGGTGACGATCCTGCGATGGTAGGCGCCGCCGGATTGGGTTTGGTGACCGGCGTCGAACCGATGGCTGTACTCGACAGGGGCACCAGTTTCGTCCCGTCGTCCAGGCAAAATTCGAGCAGGTTATCGAAATAATCGATGCTGCATTTCGGACACCGTTTCATTATTTATTCCACCGGATTGCTCAAAATTCCCAAGCCTTCGATCTCGATCTCGCAAACATCGCCGCTTCTCAATCGCGAAACGCCGGATGGAGTTCCTGTTGCGATAATGTCGCCCTTATTCAAAGTCATCATCTTTGAGATATATCGTATCAAAAATTCGACCGGAAAAACCATCTGTGACGTGCGGCCGTTTTGTTTCACCTCACCGTTCACCCTGGTTGTTACACGAATGTCTGAAACGTCCAGCTCCGTTTCGATAAACGGGCCGATGGGGCAGAATGTGTCGAATGATTTTCCGCGTGTGAACTGTACGTCATTACGCTGCACATCTCTTGCGGTTACATCATTTAGACACGTGTAGCCAAGAATATACTTTAATACTTCTTCATCATCCGAAATATTCTTGCATGTTTGTCCGATTACAACTGCAAGCTCGCCTTCATGCTCGACCTGGCCGGACTGAGAGGGAATTACGATCGCATCGTTATGTCCTATCAGAGCGGACGGTGCTTTGAGAAAAAGAAGCGGCTCAACCGGCACATCATTGCCTAATTCTTTTGCGTGATCGGCATAGTTACGTCCGACACAAACGATCTTCGACGGAGAAGCAGGCGGCAGCAATTCCGTTTCATTGATCCGGAAAACTTCAAGTGTTTTATCAAGGTTTTCATCGCAAACCAGGATCTCGCCGCCTTCGACAATACCTTGACCGATCTCGCCGTCTTTTCGAAACCTGCAAATTTTCATTTTACTGTACAGTTTCCGATACCACATCGGACATTTGGCTGACATTTCCCGTCTTATCCGTCGCCGTTATGTAGTAATAATAGGTCTTGCCCGATTCGACCCTGGTGTCCTGAAATGTACTTGTCACTAAAAGCCCGGGCGTTAAAAGCTCCCATTTCGATTGGTCGAGCGCAGCGTCGGTCGAGCGATAAATGCGGTAACCGGCTATATCTTTCTCGGGGTTCGTCGCAAAAAAGATCGAAATAGTATTGAGCGTCGCCGCCAATGTGATGGCCGCGGGCGGGCTAGGTGCGAACGTATCCTTGGGCACGAGATCTACAATATTCGATTCGCCGCTTTCCACCGGTATGCCGCCGGAACCGACGGAAACTGCCCGGATGAAATAGAACTGTTGCTTTGCGAATTCAAAAAATTCATCGGCGAATTTCGTGTCCGTAACCGGCGTTTTATTCAGCAATTTCGCGGCTTCCTTGTCCGATGCCGAACGATAAACGTTGTAGCCGAGCACATTTGGCGGCGTGGTTCCGTCCACGTTTTTATCCGGAGCGTTCCACGTCAGGCTTACTGCATCCTGCGAAAGCCCGGCGGCAAGGGAAGTCGGGCTGCCCGCGATCCTGCTTGCCGGTTCGACCAGCAGGAAATTCGAAAACGATGCTTTTTGCCCGGCTTTGTTCACCAGCCGGATCGAATAACGCAGCCTCACAGGCTGGCCCGCGAATTCCAGCGTGTCGGCGTAAGTCAGCGTAGTTAATGCGAAATCCGCATCCGTGATAGGAACCGAAGCGATCAGCACGCTGCGCGATGCAAATTCCTCCTCGGACAAGGTCAGCGGGGAATCCAGCGGCTCGGCCAGGCGGTAGATGTCCGCGCGGGAAATATTCTGAACATCGTTGTCCGACGCATTCCTCGCCGGCATTTTCCAGGATAGAATTACCTGGTTGCCGCGTTGAAAACCCGCAGCCTCCACACGCTGCAATACACGCTCTTGCGGAGGAAGCGGCGGCTTGCGTTTACCGCAGCTTAAACTCATAAGCAGCGAAAGCGCTAAAAGTGCTAATGGTGCTTTAACGAGCGATTGCTTAACGTAAGTGCTTAATCTAAAGGCGTTAAGCGAAGATTTAATTAACATTTGTTTAATTTACAAAATGTACTGCCGCAAATTCTGGTCCTGAATTAAACTGCCCAACTTGCCCTCAACATAAACGGCGTCGATCCGCTGGTGTTTCTCTTCAAGTTCGCTGCCCAGAAAGCTGATCTCTTCCAAGAGCTTTTCGAGAAGAGTATGCAGCCGTCGTGCACCGATATTTTCCGTCGATTTGTTGATCTCAGCCGTCATATCGGCAAGCTTGGCGATCGCGTCTTCCGTAAACTCCAGCTCGATTCCCTCTGTTTTAAGCAATGCCTGATACTGCTTAATTAAAGAATTTTTCGGCTGCGTAAGTATGCGCTTAAGGTCGTCGATGGTTAATGACTCGAGTTCCACTCGGATCGGGAAACGCCCCTGAAGTTCCGGGATCAGATCGGACGGCTTTGAAACGTGGAAAGCTCCGGCGGCGATGAACAAGATATGCTCGGTATTGACCATTCCGTATTTCGTGCTTACGTTCGTGCCTTCGACGATAGGCAGCAGGTCACGCTGGACGCCTTCGCGGGAAACATCCGGGTTCCCGCCCGATTCGCGGCCGGCGATCTTGTCTATCTCGTCGAGGAATATGATCCCGGAATTCTCGATCTTCTTTATCGCCGTGCGGATTATCTGCTCCATATCGACCAGATTTTCCTGCTCGTCCCGCAGAATATAGCTTTGAGCGTCGGCCACACGCATTTTTCGACGCACTGTTTTCGTTGGGAACAGGTTGCCGAACATATCCTTGAGATTAACGCCCATGTCGTCCATTCCCTGCCCGCCAACGAAATCGAGCGTCGCGTTGGACCGGTCCTGCGTGTCGATCTCGACCATCCGGTCATCCAGATCGCCGCGCCGTAATTGTTCGCGAAGCTTTTCACGTGTCCGGTTCGGTTGCTGCGTTTCCTGATTTTCCTCATCGCCGTCGTTCTGCGTCTGATAATGCAAAGACGCCGGCGGCAATAAAATATCGAGCAATTCCTCTTCGGTAGCATCCTTTGCCGTTTGCAAAACGTCCTGATAGGCGGTCTGCTTCGTCATCTCGATGCCGATCTCGGTCAGTTCGCGGATCATGCTTTCGACATCGCGGCCAACGTAGCCGACCTCGGTAAATTTCGAAGCCTCGATCTTTATAAACGGCGAATCGGCGACGCGGGCAAGGCGCCGGGCGATCTCGGTCTTCCCGACGCCGGTGGAGCCGATCATTAAAATATTCTTCGGCAATACATCCTGCGCGATCTCTTCAGGCAGCTTCTGACGCCTTATACGGTTGCGCAAGGCAACGGCCACCGCCTTTTTAGCGCTGTTCTGGCCGACGACGTACTTATCGAGTTCCTCCACGATCTGGCGCGGCGTCAGATCGTCAAGATTTCGCTTGACCGCTCCTTCCTTAATTTCACCACCCAAATAAATCGCCATATCTGCGTTCCGTTAAAGCTCCTCAACAACGATATCCGAATTCGTATAAATACAGATCTCGCTCGCGATCCGCAAAGCTTCTTCCGCGATCTCCCGTGCAGATAATTCCGTATGTTTGACGAGTGCACGAGCCGCCGCGAGCGCGAACATGCTTCCTGAACCTACGGACAATAACCCTTCATCCGAAGAGATCACATCGCCCTTTCCCGAGATCAAAAAGGCATCCTTTTTATCGGCTACGATCAATAATGCTTCCAGATTACGCAGGTATTTGTCCGTCCGCCAATCCTTGCTCAGTTCGATGGCTGCCCGTTCGAGCTGGCCCTGGAATTCACCGAGCTTCGTTTCAAACCTGCCCAATAAGGCAAACGCATCCGCCGTCGACCCCGCAAATCCCGCGATTATCTCTCCGTTCAGCAAACGCCTCACCTTACGTGCATTGCCCTTAATTACGGTCTCGCCGAGCGTCACCTGCCCGTCCGCTGCCATCGCGACCGCACCGCCTCGCTGGACGAGCAAAACCGTAGTCGAGCGTATCCGCTCATTATTCATTCCATTTAGCATAAAAACTAAATCATAAGTCTTTAATTTCAAATGCTCAAATTGACAGATGCTCTGTATTGATTGAACATTAAATAGTTTATGGCGAACATACCCAGAATAGGCGTTACGATGCGGCTAGACCTCGAAACGCGGCGGTTTTATCTCGGCCGCGACTACAGCGAAGCCCTAGAAGCGGCGGGAGCCGTGCCGGTCCACATCGCCTTGATCCCGAAAACGGAGTACATAGCGGAGATACTGAAAGATCTCGACGGCATACTGCTGCCGGGCAGCGACAGCGACGTCGATCCGGAGTATTACGGCGAAGACCCGCACCCGAAACTCGGCCGCGTCGTCCCGGAAAAAGATCAAACCGATCTGATGGTACTGGCCGAGGCTGAAAGGCTGGATCTGCCGGTTTTGGGCATTTGTTTCGGGATGCAGTCGCTGAATGTTTCGCGCGGCGGAAGCTTGATCCAGGATATCGCATCGCAGATAGACGATCCTATAAAACACGAGCAGGGAATTCCGCGTGAACGAAATTCGCATTCGATACGTATTGAACCTGGTACGATACTGGAATCTTTGGCGGGGAAGGGAAGCGGCCAGGTTAAGGTGAATTCGCACCATCATCAGGCTATAAAGACGGTGGGTAAAGAATTATCCGCTACGGGCTGGACAAACGATGGCATCATCGAATGTATCGAAGATACTCGTGACAATCGTTTTGTTCTTGGCGTCCAGTGGCATCCGGAATTGTCGTGGAATTCCGATGCGCTTTCGAAAGCTATTTTCGACTCATTCGTGAGAGCCTGCTCCGAAAAAGTGTTTAAAGTGTCACCGCCAGGCGGCTAAATTATTTAT
This sequence comes from Pyrinomonadaceae bacterium, assembly GCA_014379075.1. GTDB lineage: Bacteria > Acidobacteriota > Blastocatellia > Pyrinomonadales > Pyrinomonadaceae > OLB17. The sequence continues at coordinate 8,139 of JACMMN010000262.1, forward strand.
CGGGAAGATTAAAGGCCGATTAATTAGAAAAAATGTGAACTTATACTTCCTGAGTCGGTCGTTGTTAAGGTAATTCTTGAAAGTGTGTAATTATACTAAATTGAGATAGTTAGGAAGAAAACCTAAGAATAAATATAGAAGTCGGTGCTCCGACAGTTAAAGTAAATTCGAACGCGGTAAAGAGGCGATATTTGATGGACAATCCAGTTGTAATTGGCATAATTTCATGGTTTTTTCCCGGTGCCGGGCATTTGGCTCAAAAACGAACAAAACGCGGCGTGATAATAGCGGCGACCATTTGGACGATGTTCATTATCGCAATTTTAAGCGGCGGAGCGCACTATCCTGGCTTTGGATTTAAGGACGGCTCTTTGCTCTATCTTCTCAATGTTTTCGCAAAGCTTGGAAACGGCTTGGGATCGGCCATCAGCTACCTTATTGGGTCCGAAGCGGCACCGAATATCGCGGCGTTGGCGACTTTCGAATACGGCGGAAGGTTTCTTGAAACTGCCGGGCTGCTGAATTATCTGGCGGTGATCGATGCCCTGGATATCCATTTCGGGAGGAAGAAATGATCCATTTTCTATATCTCGTCGGCTTTGCCCTCTTCGTTTCAGTCTGTTTCGGTGTGTTCGCGGCCGGGACCACGAAAGAAAGGATCTGGTACGGAGGAAAGACCTTTATCCAGTTCGTGGGGATCAGCCTCATCATCGCGTGGATACTTTACTTCATCCCTTAGTCAGAACCACGTGCTTAAGCGGGTGGTACGATTCCGGGGAAAAGTCGTGGCGTGGAAAAACGAACCTCTCCAACACAGTTTTAGCACCCGCTTACGCACGTGGTTCTGACCGTAACAAAATGCCGCAATACGAAACGGAAAGCCTTGTATTAAAGAGCTACAATCTTGCCGAAGCCGACCGGATCGTGGTTTTTTTTACATGGGAATACGGAATGGTGCGGGGCGTTGCCAAGGGTGCGAAGCGTTTGAAAAGCCGGTTCGGAAGCACGCTGGAGTTATTCTCCACCGTAAATCTCAGCTATTTCCAAAAAGAAGACCGCGAGCTCGTCTCGATTCAAGCCGTCGAACTTACAAGATCGTGCTTCGACGACGCTAGCGACCCCGATTTCTTAAACACATTCTCGTACATTGCCGACCTTCTCATGGCATTCGCTCCGCCGCACGACCCGCACGAGACGCTATACCGCATGACCAAAGCGTGTCTCGCCGCAGCCTCAGAAAATCCGGGAAATCTCAATAATATCCGTCTCTATTTCGAACTTTGGCTTTTGCGTCTCGGCGGATATTTGCCCGATTGGAGTGCCTGCGATATATGCAAGCGGCAATTGTCCCAGGGCGAAACGACCAGACTCCAAAGCAGTTTCCATCTACGTTGCTCAAATTGCGGCAAAACCAAAAGCGGCGACGTGATCACACCGGGACACCGCGAAGTTTTCCACACTGTGCAAAAATTACCTCCACCTGAATTCTTGAACTTTGCATCCGATAAGAAAGTGATAATTGCCGAAGTGTCTCTCTCTCTGAAGCGCATAATCTCGCAGGTAATAGGGCGTGACGTGGGCGGCAAAAACACGAGTGCGGTAAACTTATAGCATCACAAATGCGATTTAGCTGGAAAATCTCAAAATACCTTATCGGAGCGATACTGCCGTATTTTATTTTCGCGTGGCTGCTGCTCAGCGTCATTCTGTTTGTCCAGCAGGCCAGCCGGTTTTCCGACATATTCTTCAGTGTAAACATCCCGACTAATCTCGTCTGGCAGCTTACATTGGCCCTTGTACCTAATGTAATCGCATTCACGTGCCCGATGGCGGTGCTCGTCGGTGTCATTATCGGCCTGACGAAAATGCAGGGCGACAGCGAGCTTGTGGCGATACGGGCTGCCGGTGTCGGCAACTTCCAGATAACGGCGCCCGTGCTCGTGCTCGGCATTCTCCTGTCGGTATTCGCATTTTTTATTAATCTGAAAGGCGTGCCGCTTGCGGCCGGCATCGTTCGCCAGGTCGCGCTCCAAACGGCGATCTATAAGCTCGAATCCCCGATCGAGCCGGGCATTTTTAACACTGAGGTCGCCGGGTACACGATCTATATTAAGGACGGCGATGTCACCGACGGATCGTGGAAAAACATATTCGTTTATAACGAAGATGAGAAGGCGGGAACCCTGCGTCTGATAACGAGTACGAACGGTCGTATCGATTCAACCGATGAATTGTCCGAGCTTGTGCTAGAAAATGCCGTTGCATCGACCTTCACGAAGACGGGAACGGCCGAAACGTTCGTGTCCGAAAGCATCGGTGAAGTTCGGTACGCGATAAAGACCAGACGCGGCGAATTGATACAAAAATTGAGCAGTACGGAGCTTACACCGGATGAATTGGGCCTTTCGCAGCTTTCTGCGTACGCCCAAAGCAAGGACGGTAAGGAGCGCACCGAGGCCCAGATCTTATGGCAGCGCCGGATAATCCTCTCGATCACGCCGCTCATATTCTGCCTTCTAGGCACGGCTCTGATACTGCGGTTCAGCCGACGTGGGCGAGGTTTTGGCATTTTCGTATCGCTGTTGAGTCTGATCGGCTATTATTTGCTCGCTTTCCTTGGCGAACAGCTTGCCCGAACCGAACGCATCAGCGTTTTCATGGGAAGTTTGATACCAGTCGTTTTCAGCTTCGCCGCGATCATGTGGTTCAACTTCTCCGGCAAGATCGATTTCGCCGGGTCATTGGCCGAATTGGGAAGGGAACTTGTCTCGAAAATAAAGTTCAATCCCGGCAAAGCCCAGACCAGCAACTTCTTCGTCGATCTGACGACCGGTCTGCGTGATTTCGACCTTGTCTTGAATCTCCTCAAGTTTTATTTGCTAACGCTCGGCTTTCTCTCGGCGGTTTTTACTATTTTCACGGCCTTTGAGTTATGGAAATTTGCCGGCACCGTGGACGGCGGCATCGTTCTGCTCATCAAATACCTCTTTTTCCTACTGCCGTTCATCTACATCCAGCTCGCTCCGTCGTCCGCGATGGTCGCGGTGCTGGCAACGTACGTTATCAAATCTCGACAGAACGAGATCGTTACCTGGACGTCCGCCGGGCAGAGCGTCTACCGGCTTCTTTTGCCGTGTCTCCTGGCGATGATCGTGCTCGGCATCTTTAACTGGCAGCTACAGGAGCGAGTTTTGCCTCTGGCCAACATTCGGCAGGACGAGCTCCGGCAGCAGATCCGAAGCCGCGGCGTCGCAGCCGCCCGGCCGGGCAAGCTCTGGGTCGCCAACGATAAACGCATCTATTCATTCGAGCTTGACGAGGTTGCGTCTGATAACGCAAAAGCCGTGCAAAATCTGACTGTCTATGAGTTTGCGGATGATAAGACGAGGTTGCAAGCCGTGTACCGCATTCCGCGTGCCGTATGGGAGCAAAACGGAATAGTTTTCACGGACCCGTCGGACAAGATCCTCATAAACGGCGGCACGATCACTTCCCAAAAGCTGAACGGCGGGGAACTCGCGGAAAACTCGAACCCTTTTCTCGAGGCACGCAAAAAGCCAAGCCATTTGAACATCGCGGAAACCAGGCAGCAATTAGAAAACAGCGAATCTGAGATAGAAAAACGGACCTTCGGCGTAGCCCTCGAGAAAAAGAATACGACTGCGTTTCTTCCTTTCATAATCGCATTATTCACCGCCCCGTTCGCCCTGTCGCTGAGCCGGAAAGGGAAGGTCGTGACGATCGGCTACGCTGTCGGCCTATGGCTGCTTTTCATGGGCATCACCTCGACCTTCGACCAGTTCGGCCTCAACGGCTTCCTCTCACCCGCCTTCGCCGTCTGGTCACCGCTAATGCTCTTCGCGATGCTCGGCGTTTACCTGCTTTCTAAAGTTAAAACCTAGGAAAGTTGAAGAGGGAAAATCTCGTTTCTGAGTTCCAATTCTGCGTCCGATAACGCATATTATGTCTTATGGATGAAACAAGATTCGATAAATGCGACGGCAAGTGTGCGAAAAATTGGCATGATATCACTAACGGTAAAATATTTAAGATGTGATACGCGACTGAAATATGAGCGACCTGGACCAAGGTTTTGCGCGCTCTTGAATTAAATTAATTGATAATATCAGTCGGAAAAAAATGAATTGTTTCGCTCCAAAGCCTTTATTATTTTTTACACCTCGACGGCAGACAAAAAAAGAGAGAATGACGTAAATCATTCTCTCTTTTTTATAAGTTAAACTATTGAAAAGAAACTAAGTTCCGGTTTCCCAGCTTCCCATGTACTCGACCATTTCCGGTGTAAGGACATCGAGTTTGACGCCCATTGCATGAAGCTTGAGGCTCGCTATCTCTTGATCGACCTCAGCGGGTAATACATGAACGCCGTTTGCGAGCTGGCCTTTTTGTTTGACGAGATACTCGGCAGACAGGGCCTGGTTGGCGAATGACATGTCCATCACGCTGGCCGGATGGCCTTCGGCCGCGGCGAGATTGATCAGGCGGCCTTCGCCGAGGACGATCACGCTCTTTCCGCCGTTTTTGCCGATGTATTCCTCGACGAACGGACGGCGTTTGACTGCCTCGTCCGACATTTCGCGAAGGGCATCGAGGTTCAATTCAAGGTCGAAGTGTCCGCTGTTGCAGACTATCGCTCCGTCCTTCATCGCTTCAAAGTGTTCTTTATCAATAACATGGCGGTTACCTGTGACGGTCACGAAGAAATCGCCGATGCAGCAAGCTTCGACCATCGGCATAACGCGGAAGCCGTCCATGACCGCTTCGATCGCCTTGATGGGATCGATCTCGGTGACGATAACATTTGCACCCATACCGCGGGCACGCATCGCCACGCCTTTACCACACCAGCCGTAACCGACGACCACCAGGTTTTTTCCGGCCAGCAAAATATTGGTCGCGCGGATAATTCCATCAAGCGTCGATTGACCCGTACCATAACGGTTATCAAAGAAATGTTTGGTCTGAGCGTCGTTGACGGCGATTGAAGGGAAGTTGAGCACGCCGGCTTTCTGCATGGCTTTAAGCCTTACAATTCCAGTCGTTGTCTCTTCGGTCGTGCCGATGAGCGTTGCCGCTAACTCCTTTTTCTCCTTCAACATCGTCGCCACAACATCAGAACCGTCATCAATTATGAGATTCGGATTCGTGTCGAGTGCCGCGTGGACGTGCCGGAGATAAGTCTCGATCGACTCACCCTTGATAGCCATGACGGGAATTCCCCAATCGGCAACCAGCGAAGCGGCGACATCATCCTGCGTGGATAAAGGATTTGAAGCGATGAGCAGCGATTCCGCGCCGCCCGCCTGCAAGGTGCGGGCGAGATTGGCGGTTTCGGTCGTGATGTGTGCACAGGCGATGAGCTTGACGCCCGTCAAAGGCTTTTCCTTTTCGAAACGCTCGCGGATAAGCCGCAGAACGGGCATTTCGCGGTCGGCCCATTCGATGCGCTGCTTGCCTTCCGGCGCCAGGTTGATGTCTTTGATGTCGTATTCCATTGAAAATCCTTCTTTAGGCATGTGTTCCGTTTCCTCTCTCAGCCGCGGATCGAAGCGCGTCGGCTTTATCTGTTACTTCCCATGAAAATTCGTCGTTTTTACGGCCGAAGTGGCCGAATCGTGCGGTTTGCTTATAGATCGGGCGGCGAAGATCGAGTGCATCGATAATGCCCTTCGGATTCAACACAAAGTTCTCACGAACAATTGTTGATAACTTGGTATCGTCAAGCGTTCCTGTTCCGTGCGTATCCACTAACACCGAAACAGGTTCCGCAACTCCGATGGCGTAAGCTAACTGAACAGTACACTTATCGGCAAGGCCGGCAGCGACGATGTTCTTTGCGATGTATCGCGCCATATACGCCGCCGAGCGGTCGACCTTGGTCGGATCCTTACCCGAAAAAGCACCGCCGCCGTGCGGAGCGTAGCCGCCGTAGGTATCGACGATGATCTTGCGTCCCGTCACACCGGCATCGCCCATCGGCCCGCCGACGACAAATCGTCCGGTCGGATTGATGTGATATTTAGTGTTTTCGTCCAGCAGTTCAGCGGGAATCGTCGGTTTAATGACCTTTTCGAGGATATCCGCACGGATCTGTTCGATCTCCGTTTCATCGGTCTGCGAAGAGATGACCACGGCTTCGACGCGGAATGGCTGGCCGTCGCGATACTCAATAGAGACCTGCGTTTTTCCGTCCGGGCGAAGATAGGGAATCGTGCCGTCACGCCGGACTTCCGACAGCTTGCGGGTCAGATTATGGGCCATCTGGATCGGCATCGGCATCAGTTCCGGCGTCTCATTACAAGCGTATCCGAACATCAGGCCCTGATCTCCGGCACCGCCGGTGTCGACGCCTTGCGAAATATCCGGCGACTGGGTGCCTATCGCGTCGATCACGCTGCACGTATGGCAATCGAACCCAAAATCGGCGTTGTTATAGCCGATCTCGTCGATAGTTTCGCGGATGATCTGTTTGTAATTGACTGTAGCCGTAGTAGTTATTTCACCGGCGACGACCGCGAGCCCGGTTGTCACGAGCGTTTCGCATGCAACACGAGCCATCGGGTCCTGGGTTAAAATAGCGTCCAGGATAGCGTCGGATATATGATCGGCGATCTTGTCGGGATGGCCTTCGGTGACCGATTCGGATGTAAAAAGAAAATTTCCGTTACTCAATGATTTATAAAACTCCTTTTAGCTCATAGTAATTGGAACCTGCGGTAGATAACAAAACGGTAATAGTAGGCTTTTTCCATAACGATGTCAAAGTATGGAAGAAGATATCTGCCGACAGCTGAAACCCCGCCGCCTGGAGCACTAAGGTTGCCAAGGCATCCTGAACAGGAGTAGCTTGATTCCAACTAAATGCTCGTTTAAGATGAAGCCTTAGGCCCGGTTGAAGATTTCGGTCCACAATTGACATTTCCCGTGTAAAATACAATAAGCGAAATCTTATCCCGGTCGTGATGGGTGCAAAGTTGATTTGGAAAGTCTCTAATGATGTTCTCGGACCGCTTTAATAGAGTAATCACATATCTGCGAATTTCCGTGACCGAGCGGTGCAATTTCCGTTGTATTTACTGCATGCCGGCGGAAGGCATCGCACTGGTGCCAAAGGTTGAGTTGCTTTCTTTCGAAGAGATCGCGCGCGTTGTGAGCGTCGGAGCGAAACTGGGACTATCCAAGATCCGTTTGACCGGGGGCGAACCGACCATTAGGCATGATCTACCCGAACTCGTCGCAATGATCAGCGATATCGACGGCATCAATGAAATTGCCATGACGACGAACGGGGCACGCCTGTCTGAACTTGCGAAACCATTAAGACAAGCCGGGCTGAGCCGGATTAATATTTCACTCGACACGCTTCGGCCCGACCGTAGTGTCGAGTTGACGCGCCGCGATCTATTGCCCGCGGTTTTGAAAGGTGCTGACGACGCACTTGCAGCGGGTTTTACGCCGCTCAAATTCAACGCCGTTGTCTTGCGCGGCATAAATGACGATGAACTCTGTGATCTGGCTTCCTTCGCCCACGAAAGAGGGTCGCAAATGCGCTTTATAGAATATATGCCGATGGGATCGGTTCGCACAGATGAACGAAATCGCACTGTCACGATGCGAGAGATGCTGGAACGCTTAAGGGAGCGGTTCGATCTGGTTCCTGAACCGGGTAATTTGAGTGACCCGGCTCGTGGCTGGGTGTGTCGCCGCAGCGGGGCACGAATTGGATTTATAACTTCGATGAGCGAACATTTCTGCGACTCGTGCAACCGGATGCGGCTGACGGCTGAAGGTGGCTTGCGTCCCTGTTTGCATCAGAACGCCGAAGTAGATCTTAAGAGCGTTATTCGCGGCGGCGGGGACGATAATGACGTTGAAGACGCCTTTAAACGTGCCGCCGATCTGAAGTGGGCCGGGCATCAAATGAACGCCTTTGTGCCGATCTACAGCAGCAAGGACATGCTGCGGATCGGGGGCTGATTTCGATATGAGTAAAAACAACCGTGACAATATCTGTGTTAAGGTTTTATTCTTCGGAGCCGCCAGGGAAGCGGCGGGAACGGAAGAAGTTGATATTTTTACCACCTTTCCCGCCACTGTTCAAACCGTTAAAGATGCCGTGTTCTCTCGATACGAAAAGGTCTCGCTTTTCGCAAGAAGCCTGATGATCTCCGTTAACAGGGAGTATGCAGCGGATGAAACGGCGGTCAACGATCTGGATGAAATTGCCTTCTTGCCGCCTGTTTCAGGGGGGTGAGTAGTCGCAGTGCTCGATCATGGCAAAAACTGAATTTGAAACGAGATCGCAAACTGATTTTTTCGAGCTTACAACGAAAAAGCTTGATGTCGGTGCGATAATGCGGAGAGTCGTTCCGGCAGAATGCGGTGCCACCGTTGTTCTGGACGGTTACGTGCGCCAATGGACGAGCGGCAAAGAAACGCTTTATTTAGTCTATGAGGCATACGAAGCGATGGCTTTGCCGGAAATGAAAAAGCTTTCTGCGGCAGCTCGTGAACAGTTTGAGATTACGCATATCGGCATCGTCCACCGGCTGGGAAGGCTTGAGATCGGCGAGACGAGTGTCGTAATAGCCGTCGCCGCACCGCATCGCAAAGCAGCTTTTTCCGCGTGCGAGTGGCTTATCATGGAACTCAAGCGAACCGTGCCGATATGGAAAAAAGAGTTTTATGCGGACGGATCTGCCTGGATGAAAGGGGAAAATACACCTGCGGCCGAGCACGGGTCCTAAAAAAAGTGACCTCCACGTTGTCCGAAGAGGGCGACCTCATAAACCCGTGCCCGTCCGCAGGATAGACCTCAGTTTTTGCTGTTGCACTTAAAGCCCGTTTCGCCTCGAATCGACCGCATCAGAATCTCGAAATGCTTTACGTGATCCGTTAGCCAGCGATCCCCTTGTTAACGAGAAGGTGGATCTCGACCCGGCGATTTTGTGCTCGGCCCTCTGCGGTCTCATTGGTTGCAACAGGTTTGTCTACACCGGCGCCAAAAGGCTGAATCAAACGAGTAATAGGGAGGGCATGCTTCGACACCATATACCCTATGACGGCGTTGGCTCTTTTCTCGCTGAGCGTTTTGTTCGAGGCACTCTTGCCGGTTGAGTCTGCAAAACCGACAACAGAGACCATCCAGCCTTTCGTGTTCTGAGTTTTAACCCACCCTGCGGCTTCATCGATTATCGCCATTCCTTTCGGGCCCAACCTGGAACTTCCTGTCGCAAACGGAACAACTATAGTCTTTACCGGATCGAACTCGTCCAATCCATTGATGCGAGTGTTGGCTCGAGTGGCGGACGCAAGAGCTTCGTCGGCCGTTCCTTGAGCCCGATTTGCCAGTGCGGTGTTTTCATCGATCTGACCGGCCATATGCTTGGCGTTTTCTTCGACCGGATCTATGCGCGATTCGAGAGACTGGGCCGTCCTTAGGTCGGTCTCGTTGAAACGGATCGATTTAGCTACAATTGCTCCATTGTCCCCCCCAGCACCTTCTACCTCGATGCGTAAGCCGCGCAACAGGTAGCTTGCACCGTATTCGGTGCCGCCGCGGAAAACGCCTTTTGTATTGGATTTTACGGATGTTGATTCCGTTAACACAACATTGTAACGACTCGTCCCGTCTAAAGTGGTCATGATAAATGTGTCTGCACCGCGGGTGTTGATCAGGCCCAATACTTTCGCCTTTTCACCGCTCGGGACACTTTTTACCTCTGCCTGTGCCAGCAGCGAAGTAGCGCCCGCAAGAACCATAACTAAAGCGATTACTGAAATCGAGAATATATTTTGGATTTTGCTCTTCATCGTTTTTGCTCCTTTTTACGTTTAACATCAAACGAACAAACCATCCCCGGTTTATATTTAATTTATTGACCGGAAAGGATTATTTCGTTTTACGTTTAGGAGTCTAAAGTAGGTGCGTCAAGGCGAGAACTGTCAGTTTTTACAGTATGATTAGAAGGGCTCGTGTCAATACAGCTGAAAGGTCTGTCGATCCGAAACCACTCGACCAATTTGAAAGGCGCTTGGATGCTTAGTTATTCCTATCTAACACCAGTCCCTTCGTGGATCCGACATTTTCGACATCTCGGAAACGGGGGCAATCCCAAAATATATGTTGCGTCCGATAATAAAGATTATGTAATAGCAAAACCAAATGGTTTATCCTCCAAGTAGATCCTTGGCCCTATCGATCAATTTACAGTTCTTTTCGTAAGAAAGAGCTTGTTTCTCGATTCCTTCCGTTCGCGGAGGATAAAAATGTTGTTGATAAACCGGATATGCTTCGGCTCGTAAATGAGCTAGAAACGAATGTCCGACGCGAGTTTCGCGTTCGTGGCGAAGCGCTGAAATGTCTATCGGCCCTATGACGATACGCTCGCCGGGGCCGGGCGACGCATCGGCGAGCATTCGGCCTTCAAAATCGACGATCTGGCTGCCGCCGGACCATGAATACGGCGGATAATTTTTAAGGCTCGCAGCCTGATTGGCGGCGACGACGAATGCAGTGTTTTCTATTGCACGGCACCGGTTTACAACCGTCCACCAATCCATCGGTGCCGTCGCGTTCCAGGGATCCATATAAGCCGAAACACGGATCAGAATCTCCGCTCCATTGGCTGATAATTGACGCAGAACTTCGGGAAAAAGCCAGTCATAACAGATCGCGGTCCCGATGCGGCCGATCGGCGTGTCAGCCACGGGAAACATCGGCTCGTCATAGCCTTCGATATCATGAGGGCTGGTGTGAACTTCGTACGGAATCCAGGTATTGACCTTGCGATATTTGTACAGAATCCCCTCCGGCCCGATCAAGCAGGTCGTATTAAAGATCGCATTCTTCCATTTCGGATCCACTTCGAGCATCGAGCCCGTTTGAATATAAACGTTATATTCCTTTGCCTTTTGCGTGATCCGTTCCGTATGCTCATTAGGAATCTCAACAGCAAGCTTTTCGATCAGTTCCGCAGCGGTTGCAAATACCGGAGCAGCGTGGGCGAATTCGGGAAATGCGAGAAGGCGTACAGGCAAGAATGGAGCACTTCCCGCGACGGCGGAATCGATCATCGAAAGTATGCGGTCAGTATTGCGCCGCATTTCGCCGCGATTTACAGGATTTGGCAGATCGGTTTGGCAAGCGGCGGCCGAATATCGAATGTGTTCCATAGCCAAAAATCTATGTGTACCCGCAGCAAAGCCGTTTCTAATCGTGGCAAAATACCTTTTACTGTACGCGTTGAATATATGTCGTAAATTTTCCGCTTTTCTTCGGTCATCGGATACTGCTCGTCCGTAGAATAAGGATATTTTTTCATTGCTTTGAACGGCAAAGGAAACACGGCGTCCGGGCTGCCGGAATTGATGTCCATTTCTTTGCTGTAACCGTCGGCGTATAACAAAAAGGTATATTTGTTCCCTCTAGACGGATCGGGCAAAGCGTCAAAGCTGAGAGTCAGTTCGTCGCCGGTTTTAGAGATCACAAAAACGTCGTCAATATTTTCGAGCAGCGGGCCGACATCTCCGAGTTTAGTGAAGCTGCCCGAAAAATATTTCCAGCGTCCGTCGTTCAAGACTTTATCGTAATTTGCGGCAATCATCTCGCCGAATTTTATTTCTTCTGAAAATCCACGCTCACTCAAGGCAGCCTGAGATTGCCGCAATTCGACCTTTTTCAGCGCCATTTGCTCGGACGTATCGACGGCGATCTTGTCCCAGTAGGTTTTGAAATTGGTCACGATACGAACTTCGCGAGAGTCAGATAAAAATTTGCCGGTCAGATCGACGACCAGTGTTTGCGGCCGGCCGGTCGAGATTCCGATGCT
>JACMMN010000263.1 GCA_014379075.1 Pyrinomonadaceae bacterium
CGCTATATCCTCGAAACCTTATTCGGATAAAGTTTTTTTGGCGGGCGACGTCGAACATAAAATTACACTTCATCTGATCAACGATTGCGATATACTTTTGCGCACTACAAAATTCGACGGTGATGCCATTTCGATTCGCGAGGCACTGTACCTGAAAACACCTATTATCGCCACCGATAACGGAATGCGCCCCGAAGGCCTGAATTTGATTCCTGCTCCGGCTACTATAAAAGCTCTAGGGGGAAAGATTTTGCACGTTTTCGAAAGGAAAGCCTTGGAAGGGTCTGCGATACCTTCCACTGGCCGGGAAAACATCGAAGCCGTATTAGACGTTTATGACGAGTTGATGCAAGCCTGAAATGCTCGGAAAACTCAAAAAACTCAAAGGCCGGACCCTGGCGGAATTTAATGAACGCGGAAGGCAAGGCGCAAATATTTTCGCGGAAAGATTCGGCGTATCGTCACAAATAGGACTGCCCGTAAACTCAAAGTTTTTTCAAAGATTTAAGTTAACAGACAAGAGCATTTCGGAACTTTCCTTTTTTGAACATTTTCGCGAACGCAAGGAACCGAAATTTTATGCTTCATTAGAAGATCCTGATTCAACCATTGCGGAAATGAAAGACCGCTTTCCAGGCGAGGCGGCCGCGGTGATCGAGCGAGCGGACCGGATTTGTGCAGGTTTATTCGATTTGTTGGGATATACAGATCTCCATTTTGAAGGCAAAATTCCGAACTGGCATCTTGATCCGGTTGCGGCAAAAACTTCTCCTAAAGTTCATTGGTCCAAAATTCCGTTGGAAAACTCCGCCGAAACCGGTGACAACAAGATAATTTGGGAGCTCAACCGCCATCAATATTTTTCAACTCTTGGTCAGGCTTATTGGTTAACGGGAAATGAGAAATATGCCGAGACATTCGTTGCTCATTTGGAAAATTGGGTTGACGATAATCCTCCAAAAATAGGGATGAATTGGCTCTCGAGCTTGGAAATTGCCTTTCGGTCAATTTCATGGATTTGGGCATTCTATTTTTTCAAGGACTCGCCGAAGTTTACATCTAAGACTTTCGTCAATATGTCGAAACATATGTATTTGAATGGGCGGCATCTTGAAACATATCTTTCTACCTATTTCAGCCCGAATACGCACCTGACCGGCGAGGCCCTCGGCCTTTATTTCCTCGCTGTGTTTTTACCGGAATTGAATGATTCTGAACGCTGGAAAAAACTTGGTTACAGCATCTTACTTGACGCGCTTGATTATCAGATACGAGAAGATGGTGGATACGTTGAGCAATCGACCCATTATCACCGATATACAACTGATTTTTATACCAATTTGCTCATACTGCGGCAATTGGAAGGAGCTCCAATCGAGCAGAAACACCAGGACAAATTAACTAAATTATTTGAGTTTTTGCTTTTCTTCACTCAGCCGAATGGTGAAACACCGCTTTTCGGCGATGAGGACGGTGGACGGCTTTATTTCCTTGACGAACGAGGCCCGGCGGATTACCGATCTACTTTAGCAATGGGCGCGGCACTTTTCGCGCGGGGCGATTTAAAATTCGCGGCCAAAGATGCAACGCCCGAACTTCTGTGGTTGTTGGGCGCCGAAGGTTTACGAAAGTTCGACGAAATCGAGGCGATCAAGCCCAAAGAGACTTCGAAAGCGTTTGCGGCCAGTGGTTTTTTCACGGTTCGCGATTCTTGGAAGGCCGACGCAAATTTTTTATTGATCGACTGCGGCGAGCATGGCTTTTTGAACGGCGGACACGCTCATGCGGACTCGTTAAGTTTCGTTTTGTCCTTCAATGGGCAACCGATTTTTGTAGATTCGGGAACGTATAAGTACAGTTCGGACCCACAAGCCAGGGAGATGTTTCGTTCCACCCCAGCCCACAATTGCCTGACGGTCAACGGTGAGTCTTCATCGGTAACGGACGGCCCCTTTTCCTGGGCATCCGCCGCAAATTCCAAATTACTCGAATGGCGGGATGACAGCGACTGCGTGCATTTTCGCGGTACGCATGATGGTTTCGAGCGTTTCAAAGTAAATTATGAACGCGAAATCGTGTTTCGCAATCATGGTGAGATCGTCATAAATGATCTCATAAAAAGTGAAGCTTTAAACCTATTTGAATTGAATTTTATACTTTCGCCGAATATCGAAGCCGAGGTAAATCAGGATACCGTTAGAATTTTTGCGAAAAATCGAGAAAAACAATGGCTATTGACCTTTAGTAGTAAGATGATCGCTAAAAGCTTCGAGTACGAAGGCTTTTGGAAAATTGAGAAATGTTATATTTCTTCTCGTTACGGGGCCAAGGTCGAGTCCCGCAAGTTGGTATTTACTATCATGGCGGAAGGGCAGTTTCAAATTCGCACCACTTTCAGCAAAGCGGTTTCGGGTGTTTTAGGAACGTAACTGAGATTTCTGGAGCTTCTTCAGACGAAAACCGCCGCCAATGGCGATTGTTAGAGAGATCCGATCGGAGTTGGATTTATCCAACAATTTTAAGATGCTTTAGTCATCTTCCGGACCGATTTTTTTATTTATGAGAGTCGAATACATCTGTCACGCTTGTTCATTGATCGATACGGGAGATTTGCGTATCGTGACGGACCCGTGGTTTGCCGAGCCGGCATTCTGCGAAAAATGGTATGTTTTCCCGAAACCCGTGAGGACGGATTTTGTTAAGGACACGGATGTCATTTTGATCTCACACGGGCATGAGGACCATTTGAATGAGGCGACTCTAAAGCTTTTTCCAAAAAAAGCCCGAGTTTTTTACCCGTACAGCTTTTTTGGCGGTGCTAAGGAATATATCGAGGGCCTGGGCTTTGAAGAAGTAAAAGAAGCGGTAACATTTAAAACTTATAAAATTTCTGACAAAACTTCGGTCACTTTTATTATTAACTCGCACGACAGCGTGATGGTGATCGAAAGCGGCGGCAAAGTTTTGGTCAACGCGAATGACGCGCTTCATTCGTCAGCCGAAAAAGTAATAGACTTTTATGTCAAAGCAATAAGAGAAAGATGGCCGAAAATTGATATGCTGTTCTGCGGTTTCGGCGGGGCGAGTTATTTCCCGAATACGATCCATTATGCCCAAAAAGACGATTATGAGATTAGCATCGTCCGCGAGCAGCTATTTGCTCATACCTTCTGCCGTATAGTAAAGGGACTGGAACCGGAGGTCGCCGTGCCGTTTGCCGCGGATTTTTGTCTGCTCGAGGAGAATCAAAGCTGGATCAACAAGGTGCGATTTCCGCGGTCGAAAATGGCCGAATATTATCAGAAATACTTTTCTGAAAACGGCTACCAACCCAAGATCATTGATATGTATTCGGGAGATGTTCTTGAAGACGCCGTACTGATCCAGCGTTCGCCGTATCGCATCCAGATGCAAAACGGCACTCTTGATCATTTAATTGATGAGCAATACAAAAATGAGATTGCCGAAAAACGGAAAAAGACATTAATCTCCGAAACGGAAGCCGAAAAACTTATAGGTGAAATAAGGCAAAATGTTGAAAAAAGGATGACGCTTTTCCCTTATGAAGAGCTGAAAAATTTGAAATTCTCCTTGCTTCTTACCGATGTAAAACAAAACAATTTTTACAACATTGCTTTTGAGGAAGGTGAGGTCGAGATCTCTCGAGCAGAAACATCCGACGATAATAGTCTCTTATCACTCGAGCTGTCGAGTAAAGTCCTAAGATATTCCATCGGCAGTGATTGGGGCGCCGATGTGATAAGCGTCGGTTACGGAGCTGAAGTTCAAATTTCCGATAAAAAAGCCGCCGAAGTTGATCTCGAAAGAGTATGCATGAATTTATTGGCTTGCTATCCCACCCACGGCGACGTTAAAAAAACTCCGCTTCGAACCCTCAAATTTTTACTCCTCAATCCGCCTCGATTCACGACCTCGATCAGAAAACTTAAGAAATTCACGCTGGAAAGCGAGAATTATGACCGAAAAACCTGGCTCCTGAAAGATGCCAAAGAAATTCGCAAAAGATATAAGCTGCCGGACTTAGAGTCTGGGTTCATGCCTCAAGATTAATTTGAAGCATGAACCCGAGATATCCATTTTAATTGGTCGAGGTGAAATCAAGATTGGTTAAATCTTGAACGATCGAGCGATTGAATGAAGGGAAGGTCCGGTTCTTCGCCGAAATAGTGAAGACGTAATTTCCTGAAG
>JACMMN010000034.1 GCA_014379075.1 Pyrinomonadaceae bacterium
CTCAAAACCTGGCTTCCGAATACGTTCGGAAAGCTGGCCGCGATCTGGCCGCGAACCTATCCTTATACGGCTGGGCGGCGACTCAATTTGCTGCACGCAGACTGCGTCAGCACATTGAATCATCACTCGGTATACTCAATCAGCCATCGGTGCAGAAGGCCTATGGAGCCACGAATCTATACCAGGTAATTGAACGCGTGTCGTCGTCCGAATTCAATCTGACCCCTAATATCGTAAAACATCGAACAATGGCCGAGGCTGGGAAACAATTGATCGATTTGATCGCGAAGTACCATTTCGTATGGAACAGATCCAGCGGCCTTCCTGTCTTTGTCGAACCCGGCAGAGCGGGGGAGATCGATGACCCCGATAAGACCGCGTTCTTCACGTTAACGCAGCAATGGCTGGCGGTAAACGGAATCAAGGATGCTCAGGTCGATCAATATTCCGAACCGGAAATGTCCCAATATGCTCCAAGCATCCCAAGCTTCGGAGGTTTTAATGGTGGAAGTTCGTCAAACGGCGGCACAAGCCCCGACCAGATGGACCGCATCAAGCAAATGGTGACGCAGGGGCAAATGCCTTCGCTGGATCAATTGCAGGGAATGTTCAACGGCGGCGGCGTCAAGATGGGCATGTAACCGTTAAGTCACGATGGAGGTGAAATATGTTATCGCGCCAACCCGCGGCGATGCAGGCGAAAAGTCTCTTGCATCACGCCGCCAAACATTTGCAGACAAGCAGTCCGGCGTCGGACAGCGATTTGAGCAGGATCATGGATGCCTCGATGTATCTGCCGCTCGGCGATCCGGCCTACGAAGGCCATCGAATGCTGGAGCCGAATTACACCGAAAATTCGGCCAACAGCCTTTCTTTCATCATGGACGCGGGCGAACCCGGAGCGACCCCGGCCGACCGCGTCGAATGCACGACCGATGCGATGTCCCGCGTTGTTAAGAATCACTTCGGAAACGAGGCTCTAAGCTGGTTCCGCGGCCGTAGTGAGGCGGCTTCCGACCGACCCCATCATTCGGGCCGATGGGGGGCTTCGTTCGGCACCGCTCTAGACCGGAACGGCATCAACGAAGCATCCGCGATCTACGAATGGGGACCGGAATTGATGGATTCGCTTTCGGCGCCGCTTTTTAATGCGACAAAACTGACGATGCAAAGCATTCCGGGTGTTCGGCCATCGTTCAGTTCGATCCGCTGCGGCAGATACAGCGGAACCCAACAGGTAACGCTTGCCGTGGAATCGGCCCTGCCGCTCGCGAGTCTACAGCCGCTCATGCAGGGGCTCGGGCTCGGGCATCAGCACGCCGGACTAATGAGCGCCTGCGCTCTCATTTTAGGAGCAAGATTCACTTTGCCGCCGAGTACTTCGACCATCACGCTGCGGCCGCTAAAGGACGGAGTAGAATTTCGTCTGGACGTAATGCTCGACGCGCTGCCGGATACGCCCGGGCAGATTCTGTCGCTACTGCGTCTCCAGCTTAGCGAGCGGCCTCGAAGCCTGCGGGGCCTCGAGCGTTGGCTTTCGGCGTTCACGCCCGAAGGTTATCCCGGCCCCGGTAATTTTTCTGTGCTGTCGGTCTGGGCACGCCCTGACACGCCGGCACGTATCGCTTTATTCCTGCGTCCGGCGACACTCGAATCCGACGGCCGTGCAGCCCAGCCGAAGGTGAACGGAACCCAGATCGCTCCGGCGGCGGCGAGTGATTCATGGAACGCCTGGTCACCCGGATACTAAGGAGGAACTCATATGAATGACATAAATTACCAAAGCCCGGCCTTGCCGCTCGTTCGGGCGGAAGTCAAAAACCTCCTGACGAACAGCAGAGCGTTCGGCGACCTGCCGCCCGATACTAAACGCGCTTTGGCAAACGATATGGTAAAGGTGGCGCATTACATTGTCGGCGGTGACGATGGGACAAATATTCCAAGCGCTGCCGAACTCGCAGGCAAAAACGACACGACTGGTTCAAATCTACCGAAAGATTTGCCAAAACCACCAGATAGTACCGCAAGCAAGGACATGGATGCCAACGCCGCTAAGCAAGGCGGTAAAGCCTTTACTGACACAATTAAGGAAGTTGACTTCCCAAAATTTGTTGCCGGGCTAATTGATGGCGTGTTTTCCGCGATTGTCGATTCTTCTATCAAACAGATGGAAGCCTATGCCGAACTTGTCAAAAATGTTTCCAAATCTGTCGACCAGTATATGAAGGATAACGTCACCGAAAATCAGTCGAGAGACTATCTGGCAGGCCGTTATCCGGACCACATCGAACTTGATTTGAACGGTGAACAGCCGAAGGTGAAGGCAAAACAAGGCTATGACGAAAACAACATGCCTGATTTTTTTGCAGACTTGGGGCTAAGTATGCCCATGGACACTTTTGATGACGACGCGGTCGAAGAGCAGCTTGTCCCGGCTGCCCGAAAACGAATGGCAATGGACCGGCAGCAGCTCTTGGCAACGATGGTTTTGATGGGTATCAATCGCCTGGTTGTTACAAACGGCTTTATCAAGTCGAAAGTCGTTTTCAAGCTCGATACGAGAGACAGTGTTGACAAAACGTTTACCCAAACGGCCGAGCAGTCCGGCGGAAGCAGCAGTTATGAACGAAGCCGGCCAGGATTGTGGAAGCGTCTATTTTCCGACAATTCTTACTCCGGCAGCAGCGCGTACGGAAACTTTAAAGTTTCTACGGTCGATGACGTAAATTCGGAATCCGAGGTCAAACTTCATGCCGATCTTATGGGTGAAGTAAACGTCAATTTCAAGAGCGATTATTTTCCACTCGAAAAAATGACGAGCATTTTAGGGATCGAAGATTTGCAGGAGCGGTATTCTCCGGCCGCAAAGAAGGAAGCTGCAAAGGCGCTTCCTGCGGGAGCAAGGTAGAAAATGGCTGACGGCGGTCACTTAAATTTCCGAGAGTCGATACAGCTGGCCGATCTGCTTATACGGCAGACTACCCAGTCATTTGCGTTCACGTTTGCCGCTGCCAACGACGATCCTCTTCGCCTTGACCTGCCTCCGATCGTCGGCAGCGGTTCGTCGGGAATGACTCCTGACTCGGCAACGTTGAAAATAATGGCGACGCTTTATTTGCAGGCAGAGATGGAACAAGCCGGGATCATAGCGGTAGCCGAAGTATTGACAGCCGCTCGTTACGAACTGACAGTATACGACAAAAAGTCGGCAAGCCTGCTTGAGGAGTTCGACCGGCGGCGGCGTAACTGGCTCGACCGGACGGCTCGTGAGAGGGTTTTCGCACGGGTCTTCGGCATAGGACCGCTCGCAAAAAATGAAGAAGGTGTTTTGATCAACCGTGATTTCCAATCGAAATTTGCCAACTTTTGCCTCGAGATCCGTCGTAATGCCGAAGACCTGCGTTGGCGAAAAACCCCCGGGCCGATGCTCGATTCGGCGCTCAGACAGGCGGCGACCGACCTGCTCGTCAATCTCGGCAGCAGACGGTACGGCGATATTCACGAATCGTCACGCCGGATTCAGGAACAGCTCGGCCGCTCGATCACTCTTTTGAGCGACGAAGGCATCGGCAACGCAATGCAAACGCGCGGAATGTGGAACGTTCTCAGAGCCGTTTTGAATCCGAACGTCCCCGACTTCGCACGGTTGACGACCCGCGGCCAAAGCGGCATGAACCTTTTGAACTGGATCACGGCAGCTCTGCCGGCCATATCCGACGGGAATTACAGGCAGCCGATCATTGAACCAAATTCGCCGGCGGTAGGCTGGTCAGAAATGTGGCTGCAGGCAACAGGGTTTGATATTAGTGGGGCAAACAACGCATTGAGGAGGGCAGCTTGATTGGCGCGGCTTGTCGAACACGGATCTCGCTTCCTGCCACGGTTGCGGCAGCCGTCGAAGAAACGGCCCTGCCTGCTCCGTACGATACGACACCGTCGCCGTCGGCGGTCGAACCGTCGAACGCGACGCGAAATTTAGTCAAGTCACAGGTCAACGCTTTGTTAACCTCGAGCCCTTCGTTCCACGAATTAAACCGGGACGAAAAGCAAAATTTGGCCGAGAATTTGATAAAGATCGCGGCTTACAGCGCCGAGTTGATCCGGGACGACTGGTACCAATCCGAACTTATCGGACAGCATCCGGTAGTCAGGAAAAAAGAGATCATTGAAACACCTGTTGCCCAGGCCCAAGCAGTAAAGGGCGACGGTTTCGAAACGACAGCCGCCGACAAGATCGGACGCGTGACCCGTGAAACTTTGAACGCAATCTCATTTCCGACATTTGTGGCCGATTTAATTAAGGGAAGCTTTAATGCGATCGTCCAAAGTTCCATTCAACAGATGGAAGCGTATATGAAGCTGATCGAAAATGTCAGCAAAACGGTTGATCAATTTATGCAGGACAACATTTCCGACAATCAGGCAAAAGATTATCTGGTGCAATCGTACCCTGAACATTTGGAGATCAAAGGCGGCAACGCAATTCCGCGTGACGGCTCGGATGAAAAAACGCCACCGAACTTTCAGGGAGATCTGAATTTGCCGCAAAACGTCTCGCTGGATGAAAGCGCGATAGAAGAGATCCTGGTGCCGGCGGCCCGTCGAAAACTCGCGCAATCGCGTCATCAAATGCTTTCGACCATGGTTTTAATGGGCATCAACCGCATCGTCGTCACGGGTGGAAAGATTCGAGCGACGATGGGATTTCATATCGATACGACCGACCAATTGCAGCAGGAAAAAGCGACCGACCTTGATTTCCGCGTGGCGGCGGCGGGCAGTTTCGGTTTCGGCCCGTGGGCGGTTTCCGCGTCGACGTCCGTGAGTTATGTCAGTTCGACCCGGCAAAAGAGCGAGTCGGAAATGAACGTCGATGCCGATCTTACGGGCGAAGTTGAAATTCACTTCAAGAGCGACTACTTCCCTCTCAGCCGTTTTGCCAATAATGCGGCCGTCGGACGCATTCAATCGCACACGGCTGCGCCGGAAAACAATCCACCGGGAGAAAACACAGGACCGCTCCCTTTTAGCGAACCCCCTACGGTCGGCGGACAGATCGGTAAGTACGTCTCTCCCCGCACACGTCGGTCGCCGGAAACAGAATCCGTTTTGCCGAAGATCGGAACGCCGCTCCAGCCGGCGCGCATGCCTGAAAAACCATTGAAGCCCGACGATATTCATCTCGTTAGGAAAGAAGAAGAGACCGAAAAGAAGGAAGGCAAGGTCGAAACCGGAAGCGACAAGGACGCTAAGTCCGAGATAGAGACGAAACCGGAAGCCGAAAGTAAGCCGGAGGCCGAACAACCGCAGGCCGACACCACCGACGACGCAAAAAAGACCGAGGCGGGTAAAAAAAAGGACGAGCCGCAAAAGACTGATGCCGAAGCCGATAAGAAAGCGGAAACGCCGGATGCGAATACCGAAAATAAAACCGAGAAAACTGAGGAAACCGCCAAGCCCGAAGAAGAAAAACCCGCCCAGGACGGCATCAAGGAAAAAGCCGCAAAAGCGGTGGGCGAGATCGGGGATACCGTTAAGGGAGCCGTCGCAGATAAAGCCGGTAGTTTTGTGAAAGATCTGATCGGAAATATCGGAAAGTGATTCCGGCAAGGAGTGAAGAATGAAAATAGAAAATCCGTTAAAAAACGCTCCATTTGAGACTCTGCCTAAGCCGTTCGCGACCCAGCCGCGTGCGGACGGTATGCAGATCAGCCCTTCGGTCAAGAATCTTGTGCAAAGCCAGGTTCGTGCGCTCGTGGAATCGAGTCCCAATTTTCATCATCTTTCCGCCGAACAGAAACAGGGCATGTATCGCGATCTGTGCAAGATAAATGCGTACACCGCCGCTCTGGTGCAGGAAGACTGGGCGTTGTCAAAAAAGCTAGGGCAAACGCCCATCCTGCACGAGCAGACGATATTTAAGCCTTTGGCACTAGCTGTCGGGGGAAACGCGAATGATCTCGCATCCGCGCCGGTCGCCAGAGCGGCCGCCGATCCGCCGCCCGCCGCGGAAGAGTTCAGCCCGCGAGCCGCTTCGCAGGTTGCCAAGATCACACGTGAAACCTTAAATGCAATTGCATTTCCGACTTTTGTGGCCGATTTAATTAAAGGGACGTTCCAGGCGATCGTAAATGCGTCGATCCAGCAAATGGAAGCCTACGGCAATCTGCTGGCAAATGTGGCGAAAACGGTTGACCAATTCATGGGCGACAATATCACCGACAATCAGGCCCGCGATTATCTGACGTCACGTTATCCATCGCACTTTAAGGTCGAAACCTCAGAAAACGCGGCGCGTGTCCGCGCAAAGGATACCGATATGCCGCCGCCGGATTTCAAAACCGATCTGGGAATTTCTCAAGATGTTTCGATAGATGATGACGCGGCGGAAGAGGTCCTTGTACCAGCGGCACGCCGAAAACTGGCTCAGCAAAGGCATTCGATGCTTTCGACGATGGTGCTGATGGGCATAAACAGAATCGTCGTTACGAGCGGACGGATCAAGGCATCTATGGGATTCAGGATCGACGCTAAGGACCACGCGAAAGCGGAGACGGCGAGCCAATTCGACATGGTAAACGAAAGCACAATGAAGACCGGTTTCGGCGGCGGTATAGGAAGCTTCTTCGGCGGGCCGTCGGCCGAATTCGAGAATAAAAATACCGTAACTTATGTCAGCTCGACCAAGAAGGACAGCTCCGACGAACTCGATGTCCACGCCGATCTGACGGGCGAGGTCGAACTAAAATTCAAGAGCGACTACTTCCCGATGGAACGTTTAGCCAATCCGCAGATGATGTCGCTCATTCAGGGAAATACGCCCAATCCCGCTGCCAATACGCCGAATGCCGGAACGAATACGGCGAAGGAAGCTCCGGGCGGCACAGCAGTCGTAGGTTAGTTAGGAGCAGAATATGGAAAAGTACACGGTGGTCTTGGATCCCGGACACGGAGGCACTTCGCTGGACGGCGGCTCAACGCCCAACAATGCGACCGGGAAAAATGGTCTTCTCGAGAAGGATCTGACTCTGGGAATCGCCAAAAAGGTAGCTGAAAGATTACCTGCGAACCGTTTTCAGACAATTTTGACGCGTTCCGATGACCGAAATTTGCCTTTGTCGGCAAGAGCGGGAAAAGCACGCGAAGCGGGAGCCGATGCGTTCGTTTCAATTCATTTCAACGGGCATCGTGACACGGCCCATGACGGCACGGAAGTTTTTATTTCAAACACTTCGGATGAAAAGGATTGGGAGTTGGCGAACGAATTGTTAAAAGCTGTCTCACCATCGACCGCAGGCGTCCCCGGCGGCGTTCGCAAAACCGATTTTACAGTTCTCAAAGGCGATTTCCATGTGGCCAAGACTGCCGCCTGCTTGATCGAAATGGCGTACCTGACCAATCCCGCACAGGCGCAAAAGCTGTCTTCGCCAAGCTATGTCGATCATCTCGCTGCGGCCGTCGCTCAGTCAATTGAGACTTATTCACATCGTCTTTCATATGCAAAATCCCTGGCGGAAGACGATTCGAAAAGCGAAAAAACCATTGTAAACGTAAGGAAAGAGCATGCAGATCCAAAGAATTTCCCTATCGACCTTCCTGAACCCGGCAAAGGCACCGACTCGATCAAGGTAAATATTCCAAACGGTTTGAAATTCAGCCGCTGGGAAGTTGAAATTCTGGCTACCTCGATCGGCTCCGGATACGAGGTTGCTCAGTCGCCACAGACGGGAGCGGAAGGCAGCCACAAGATCGATGTCGAATGGTGGCACTTGCCCTACGGAAAGTTCGAATACAGGCTGAAAGCGTATGCGTCGCCCGATGGAAAAAGCTCCGCGGTGGAAAAAATAGTTTTCGATAAAGCGGGGTGGATGGAAAAAGCAAAAGATCAGGTTTCGCAGGGACAGGCTTTGCAATTGGCGGTCAAAGGCGAAAAAGCAAAGCAAATTTACGAAGCTATTCAAAAACACCAGGCGAGCCAGGGCAAAAACGCTCAGCAATCGAGCTACGGTGATATCGCTATCGCAATGGAGCCGATAACGATCACCGTCGTTGTCTTGGTCGGCATCGTCATTTTCGGAATTTTGGTTGCGCTTGGACTTCTGACGCTGGGCGCGATCATAAAAATGGCGTTGGACAAAGGCTACAACATCAAGGACACCAAATTCAAAGCCGGCGTCGGCGAAGGACAGCTGAGACAAGACCATGAAATAGCCTTTAACCTTACAAAGCCCAACACGACGTAGGTGGAGGAAAATTAGATGTCGAAACAACTACAAACGATAGTGATAGATCCTGGACACGGCGGAACGGAGAGCGTCGGCGGCTCGTCGTCGAACAACGCCGTCAGCGACAATGGCTTGCTGGAAAAGGATTTAACATTCGATATTGCCCGGCGCACCGCGTCAGTATTAAAAGATGCGGCAAACGTTTTACTGACACGCAACGCCGATGTCAATCTTTCGCTTGCCGAGCGCGCCGATATCGCCCGCCGAAATAATGCAGCGGTTTTTCTTTCTATCCATTTCAACGGCTTCAGAGATAAAACGATAGACGGCGTCGAAACCTTCGTCGCGTCGAAACCAAATTTACAAAGCGAGAATCTTGCTCAAAATGTCCTCCAAAATCTGGTCAGGGTAACAAAAGGTAATAACCGCGGGATCAGATTCGCTGATATGGGCGTTCTGATTCCGAACCGCCATTCGCCGCAGACCGCCGCCTGCCTGGCGGAAATCTCTTTTTTGACCAATCCCGCACAGGCCCGGAATCTCGAAGATGCTGCCTATAGGCAGCAGATCGCCATCGCGCTCGGCGATGCTGTTCTGAACAATCTCCCAAAAACATCCGCTTCACAAAGCTTTTCTTTTGACGAAGATGACGACCTGGCTCCCGGCGATTTTCAGTCCCTGGATTACGAGGCTCTCGGCGGCGATCCGGTTTTCGATATAAAACTGCCGGTCAGCAAAACCAGCACCAACGGAGATGATATCCATTCCGTGAAAAAACGTTTGATCGAACTCGGTTTCGATTGGATAACGCTCGACAAGAAAATGGATACGGCGACGGTCGATGCGATAAAACTTTTCCAAACTATTGTCAGCGGGAAAAATTCGATCTCCGGCGACGGGAAGATCGATGTCGGCAAAACAACACATTCCTGGTTGCAGGCAGTAAATGCGCCGCGTTGGCAGACAATGCCGGCGGGCTCGCAAACCGAAGGATTTCTCAATTACGAGCTGACGGACACAAATGATACCCACGATTTCGGTACTGACTGGATGGCAGACGCTATAAGGTCCGCCGCCGCGCATTACCGCGACAATTACCTGAAAACGAATACCAGCGCCGCTCTGTTTACCGTCAACGACGTAAGCCTTCCGCGCGGCGGCAATACTCCCGACCATGCCGGGCACGAGGCAGGTTTGGCCTGTGACCTCCAGCTTCCGAAAACCGATGGCAAATCCGGCGGCATTACATACAGCGCAGGTAATTTTGACCGGAATGCCGCCCGTGCGATCTTAAAGGCATTGAAAGCTCAAAGCTCGGTTTCAAATATCTACTTCAACGATCCTGATCTGATAGCCGAAAACCTGTGCAGTGCCTTGAGCGGCCACGATAATCATATTCATTTTGAGGTCAAGCCGCCTGCGAGAGGTACGATCGAACGGCATGATCTGAAGCATTATCATTCCGGCGGCAGGCTTTACCAGGGAAGCTATCA
>JACMMN010000264.1 GCA_014379075.1 Pyrinomonadaceae bacterium
AGATCGTTTTTTTTGTGTATACGCTCAACGGCGTTGATTTCGAATCATCTGAATTGCTCGATGAAGAAAAGCTGAAGGAGCCGCTCAAATACGCGCCGGGAGCGAAGGTCGGCATCCGGTACGATCCGAAAAATCAGGGGAATTCGACATTGGTTTGAAGCGGAAAGCGGACATCCTGGTCCGCTGATGGCGTTAGCGGACCAGGATGTGTCCGCTTTCCATAAGATATGTTCAAAAAAATACTTATTGCCAACCGCGGCGAGATCGCCTGCCGTGTTATCCGCACTTGCCGCGAAATGAATATCGCGACCGTCGCCGTTTATTCCGATGCCGATCGGAATGCAATGCATGTTCGCATGGCGGACGAGGCGTTTCATGTCGGCGAAGCGCCGTCGAGTGAGAGCTATTTGCGATGGGATAAGATCCTTGAAGTTGCGAAAATCTCGGGAGCCGAAGCGATACATCCCGGTTATGGATTCCTTTCGGAGAATGCGGAATTTGTCCGGCGGGTTCAGGATGAAGGCATAAAATTTATCGGCCCATCACCCGAAGCCATGGAGGCGATGGGCGGCAAAATGTCGGCACGCAAGATCGCGATCGCCGCCGGTGTCCCGGTCGTTCCGGGGACTACGGAGCCGCTGGCCGGCTTTGAAGATGCGAAAGAGACGGCAGAGAGTTTTGGCTATCCCGTAATGCTAAAGGCATCGGCCGGGGGCGGCGGGAAGGGAATGAGGCTGGTGAACGGCGAAGACGAGCTTAAAAATGCACTTGAAGCGTCACAGTCTGAAGCTCTTGCAAGTTTTGGTGACGGTGATGTCTACATCGAAAAGGCCATAGTCCGCCCGCGTCACATCGAGATTCAAATTTTCTCGGACAGTCACGGTAATCACGTCCATCTCGGCGAAAGGGAATGTTCTATACAGCGCCGTCACCAAAAGGTGATCGAAGAATGCCCGTCGCCGATCAATTCCCCGGAACTGCGCGAGAAAATGGGCGCGTGTGCCGTCATGGTAGCGAAGGCGGTTAACTACGCCGGGGCCGGAACTGTCGAATTTCTCGTTTCGGATCTCGACAGGTCGTTTTATTTCCTGGAAATGAATACGCGTTTGCAGGTCGAACACCCGGTAACCGAACTCGTGACCGGCATCGATCTCGTGCGCGAACAAATTCGGGTCGCTTGGGGTGAAAAATTGTCTTTTAGCCAATCCGACATTCGGATGACCGGACATGCGATCGAGTGTCGTGTCTATGCAGAGGACCCGGACAACAGTTTTCTTCCTTCGCCGGGAAAAATAACTCACTTGCGGATGCCGCACGGGCCGGGAGTCCGGGATGACGGCGGCGTATACGAAGGTTCTGAGGTTTCCATTTTCTACGATCCGATGATATCGAAATTTGCCGTTCACGGCAGAAATCGCGAAGAAGCTATCGGACGTATGCGGCGAGCCCTCCAGGAATATGAGATCGCCGGGATCAAAACTACATTGCCGTTCTTCCGCGAAGTGATCGAAGACGAGGACTTTATCGAAGGAAAGATCGATACCGGATTTATTACAAAATGGCAGGAACGGCGAAAACCTCCGGTTATCAGTCAGGCCGAATCCGATATGGCAATTATTGCGGCGGCTTTGACGTATTCATCTGCTCAACAAAAGAACTCAACGGCCGTTTTGGGGCAGGACGGTGCGAGCCGATGGGCTGCCGCGGGACGAAACGCACGGCTCAATAACCAGCTTTGAAAAGAAAAAGGCGAGTGGAAAACTCCACTCGCCAAATTTGTGAGCGATCGAAATGATCGCTCGGGTCAGCAGACAACGGTGTTTATCTTGAACCTCTTGAATCAGGCAAGCCTGCTACAAAAGTGAGGCCCGATACGTTGTCGTTTAGCGTGAACGTAAATGACGGAGTCGGGAAGCTGTATCGTTTGTGAGATACGCTTACGACATGGACATCTCCGGCCTGTAGATCGGTGGCGATGTAATAACCGAATGCATTGGTCATCACCCGTCTTGTCTCGGACGTTTCCGCGTTAACGATCGTAATAACCGCCTTGTTTATTCCAATTCCGTTCGAATCACGAACCATGCCGTCGATCGATGCGTCGGCAGCGCTCGGTGCCAAGATCGTAACGGTCGTAGGATCTATACTCGCCGGATTCTGGTTCTGCAGAATACTTCCCGGGGGCGGGCCTACGCCAGGGCCGAAAATACTAGTGTTGGTCGCATCGATGTTGTCGGAAAGCGCCAGCGTAACGACCCCAGTACCCGTCGCCGATGTCTGATTCGCCATTACCGTGCCGCTAGGCGTGCCCGGATTTATGATCATATCGACGATAACCGTTATACGGCCTCCTGCCTTTAACAAGCCGCCGCCGGCCAGAAGGTCGGAGGACGCGTCGTCGCCAATGCCGTCGTATAAAGGATTGCGGGCAGCAATACTGTTAGCAGATACTCCCGTAACCTGATTCGATCCCGGAACAAGCGTAAGGTTTGCACGAACAATGTCCCTGATCTGGAAATCGGTAACATCGATCGGGCTGTTGTTTATGTAATCAATCGTCCAGCGAACGGTGTCACCGGCACCAAGCGGGCCGCCGTCGAGGTCTACCAGACGCCTGACCGATTTAAAGCCCAGGACATTTGCCTGATTCAACCCACAGCTATTCGGCCGGGTAACCGGTACAAAGAGAGCGTTCAAAACCATTCGGCGGCCGTTGATATTTTCAATAGCACTTGCATTGCCGCGGTCGTAATCGTGTCCGCCGAGAGCGAATACCGCACCGCCGGCAAGGCCGGGGCCGAGTAATTGGGAAACGGTCGCGACGAATTTATTCGAATGGTCTATGGTCGGATCGGCTTCATCGCCCGTTGTGTTGCGAACGGAAACGCGATTGCCATTGGCCGGACCGCCGCCGGGAGCATAAGCGTAATCGGTGATCGCACCATCCTGGTCGCCAAGTATCCCAATAAACTGGTTGAAAGGCATCGAGCCTTCAGGATAAACGTGAGGCGTCGAGATCTGGGTGCTATCGTTCGTTCCGAACACCGAGTAGCCGGGCAATGTGGTTTGAAAATGACCATTAGCATCATTTTCGAATGTGTTAATCGACGCGCACTGCAGCACTAGATTTCCACCGTTCTGGACGAATTGTTTATACAAATTCACGAACCCTGACTCAGTTGAATGAGCCTGCGTTGCGATCGTGTAGCACGCGTTCGCATTGATAATGTCGTCGGTTACCG
>JACMMN010000035.1 GCA_014379075.1 Pyrinomonadaceae bacterium
AAAATTCACCAAAAATCTGCAAAATAGTCAGGCGCAAAGTTGGTATTTCATTCGGACCACGACCATTTGAAGTTTTTCTCGCTGCCTGCAAAACAAAAAGAAAGATCGCCGTTCTACTGAAAGCATCCCGCTGCTGTACTCATATCAATTATTCAGCAGTTCTTTTGGCAGTGCAACTGATTTGGCGTCAAGCCAGAGGCGTTCGAGGTCGTAGAATTCGCGGGCGTCTTTGTCGAAGACGTGGACAATGAAATCGCCGTAATCGAGAAGTACCCATTCGCCGGTCGCGTAGCCTTCGATGCGGATGGCACGCGAACTCAATTGTTTTTTTAACTGCTCGTTTATTTCGTCCGTGATCGCCTGAACCTGGCGTTGATTCGCTCCGGTCGCAATAATAAAAAACTCGGTAAAACTGGCGATTTCGCGCAGGTCGAGAACGCGGATGTTAACGGCCTTTTTTTCGCCTGCGCACATAATGGCGAGCTGTACTGCCTCGTCAATTTCCGAGAAAGGCGTGACTGCCTGCGAAATGTCTATCTTGATCGATTCGCGTTGAAGCGATTTTTCCTGTATTTCTTCCATCATTTATAAATCTGATATTTTTCTATGTATTTTGCAACATCACCGGGCACATACTTTTGCCAACCGGGTGAATTATCCCGTGCGGCCTGCCGGATTTTGGTTGCGGAAATATCCATTTCGACCGCGTCGGTAATGAATATTCTATTCTCGTTAAAGGGCATCGACTTAATATCGACGGCCGCCGTTTCGGGATCGCGGCTTCTCAAATCCACGATCCGGTTTCTGATCTCGCCGGTCACGTGAAAAAAATTTATCTCATAACCCGGGCGTGTAACGACAATATGACTGGACATCGATAAAACCTTTTCCCATTCACGCCAGGTCAAAATATCCTGCCAGGAATCAGCTCCCATTACAAAAAAGATATGAGCTTCGGGGAACTCTTCTTTAAGCCTTGCTAAAGTTTCGACGGTATAAGGCTTTGCGGGGAGATCAAGTTCCATACTGGAAACTTTGAGAGCTTCTTCATCCCTGGTCGCCAGGCAAAGCATCGTGTGACGGTGAAAAGCCGATGTCGGCTTGCGTTGCGGTTTATGCGGCGCGTGAAAAGCCGGGATAAAAATAAACTCTTCCAGTCCGAAAAGCTCCGAAAGTTTTCCCGCGATCGTAGTGTGTCCTAAATGAACCGGGTCAAATGACCCGCCGTAAAATGCGATCCTTTTCATTTTTCAAGCCACAGCCGCTTCTTCAGTTTCGAGTTGAATTGCGTCGAGCCTTTTTGCCACAGCCGAAACCAGGTCCTTTATTCCCAAATTTGTTACGGACGAGATTTCCAGAAATTGTTTTCCGTCTTGTTCAGCCCGTTTACGCAAAATTTCCAGTCTTTCAGGTTCGTCCAATGCGTCGAGTTTTGTCGCCACGATTATCTGCGGCCGCTTTGCCAGGTCTTCATTGTAATTTGCCAATTCTTTATTGATGATCTCGTAATCCTCCACCGGTTCGCGGCCCGAAAGCGAAGAAACATCGACAAGATGCAGCATCAGCTTTGTCCGCTCGACATGACGCAAGAACCTGTCGCCAAGCCCGGCGCCCGAGGATGCTCCTTCGATCAAGCCTGGGATGTCGGCCACGACGAAAGTGCGAAAATCACCCAGATCTACGACGCCAAGGTTTGGTTCCAAGGTTGTAAAAGGGTAATCTGCGATCTTAGGCTTTGCGGCCGAGATTACCGAGATCAGCGTAGATTTACCGGCGTTCGGAAAACCGACCAAACCAACATCGGCAATCAATTTAAGCTCAAGCTGGAGTTCTTTTTCCTGTCCAGGCCTGCCCATATAGTGAAACTTCGGAGCCCTGCGCGTCGGCGTTGCAAAATGCGAATTGCCCCAACCGCCTTTACCGCCTTTTGCGATGAGGAAACGTTGGCCCGATTCGGTGAAATCAACCAGCAGCTCTTCGGTTTCGGCATTAAATACCTGCGTGCCGATGGGAAGTTTAACGACTGCGTCTTCACCGTCTTTTCCATGCCTGTTCGACCCCTCGCCGTGACGGCCCCGGCCGGCCTTATGCTCCGGATTGTATCGCAAATGCAGTAGAGTATTCAGTCCTTCCACGGCTTCCATCCAGACACTGCCGCCGACTCCGCCGTCGCCGCCGCTGGGGCCGCCGCGCGGAATAAATTTCTCGCGGCGAAATGCGGTCACGCCGTCGCCGCCGTTGCCTGCTTTCACCTTGATCTTAACCCGGTCAATAAACATAAGCTCTATTCTAGTTGTTTAACGGCGGTTGGTAAAATCGATGAAAGACGAAGAGCCGACATTTGACATAAGATAAAAGACAAAAACGCCGCTTTAATAAATTAAAGCGACGCCTCTGTATTCTCTGTTGAACACCATAAGTGTTCGAGAAGGTTTGGCAGTTCTCGCATGTACACGTTCGAACCGCCGGTTTTTTATATTCCGAGCAAGCCCTGCGGAGAGCATACCCGGTCAGCACCCAAAAAGAATAAATTCAAGC
Source organism: Pyrinomonadaceae bacterium (assembly GCA_014379075.1). Taxonomy (GTDB): domain Bacteria; phylum Acidobacteriota; class Blastocatellia; order Pyrinomonadales; family Pyrinomonadaceae; genus OLB17. The sequence continues at coordinate 2,539 of JACMMN010000035.1, forward strand.
TGTTGTATCAGAAGATACAGTGCCGCTAGGTTTTTGTTGGGGTGGCTTATCCTCCACCGCCGGTTACGTTCCCGGCAACGAGGCTCAGCGTCTTTCGACGAGAGCGGCGTAGCACCCGATGAGCTGATCATTTCCCGCGGGTGTTGCTCGTTTTTATCCGAGCAACTCGGATCAGCCTTGCGGCTGATCTTAGCAAGCCTTTCGGCTTCGGCTCCTGGCGTTCAAGACAGCGGCTTTCCGCTCCTTCTGTCTTCAAACGGTGTGTCACCACCTCCGTTCCACCTCCCGGTGCCGGTCAAAATACCCATAAGCAATCTCGACTGTGAAGCTATCTTACACTCGAAAAATGCAATGTCAAGTAGAAAATGCTTTAACTATTGCCCTTATTATATCGGTGTTCTGTGGAAAAACTGTGGATAAGTTGTGGAAATACTGTGGATAAAATTGTGGAAAATCGAGCAAGTGATTTGACATCAGAACTTACAAATTACGCCCAGATTTCGGACATTATATGTTCCCCACGGGGACGAACATCAAAAAATAAAAAAATAAAGTAAAAATTTATTCCAAAGGCGCTAAAAAACGCAGATATCAGGACGATATATGCGTTTTTAAATTTAGTTAAACGCCAGCAATGTTTATCCACACGCTACGCAGTTGGTTCTGACAACGCGGCTTTGGGTTGAAGCTGGGCAGCTCCTTCCGCGTAAACACTTATGAATTTGCCTTTTTGACCTTTGTCCTCAAATTTGACGAAGCCTTCTATTAACGCAAAAAGCGTGTCGTCTTTGCCGCGGCCGACGTTGTTGCCCGGTTTCCATTTGGTGCCGCGCTGCCGCGCCAAAATGTTTCCGCCGAGAACTTTCTCGCCGCCAAATTTCTTTAGCCCAAGCCGCTGAGCATTTGAATCGCGGCCGTTTCTGGATGAACCTACACCTTTTTTATGTGCCATATCTCAATTTTGGATTGGATTTTAGATTGTGAATTTTAAAAAGCCCAGTCGCCATAGCTCCCGGTACTAACAAATCCGCAGTCCGCATTCCCCACTCTCCCTTAAATCTTTTCGATCTTGATCTCCGTGTAACCTTGACGGTGACCTTGTTTGCGTTTGTACTGTTTGCGGCGCTTCTTTTTGAAAACAATGATTTTGTCCGCCTTTCCGTGGCCAACGACAGTCGCCGCTACGGTAGCACTTCCGCCTAACTTAGCATCCTTACCTTCGCCGACAAGAAGAGCTTCGAGGCTGACCTTTTTGCCTTCCTTCTCATCGATCCTGGGTACACGAAGCGTCTGACCTGTTTCGACCGGGAATTGCTTTCCGCCTGTTCTTATAATTGCGTAACTCATTTCTAAATGTCTCCTTTACCGACAGGCCGAGAAATTCCTCGTTAGCCGAAAAACCTAAATTATATGTAAAAAGAAAGGAAAGGTCAATTATGCTCGGTATATTTTCGGAAGAAAATACGGCGGTCGAGGAACCTATAGTGCGTGCG
>JACMMN010000265.1 GCA_014379075.1 Pyrinomonadaceae bacterium
AATTATTCGCCGTCTCTTCCGAAATGAGGCCGTCATGAATCATTGTCGGGAACGAAAAAAGGTGCGAAGGTCGATGTAAAATTTCAATATTTCATCTTCGCGACATTGCCTATCGGCCTACTTGAGGGAAACGAAACGCAAAAAGCATGACATCTCCCATCATGGCCTAATAATGCCGTCCCACGACATTTCGGATGTAATAGATACACATTTTGTTGTTCGCTGTCTTTCGATCATAATCCGCTCCTCACAATATCGTGCAATCTCAACAAACCAATACAAAGGCCCTTTTCATCGACAACGGGAAGCACGGAAATCTGCGATGAGCGGTTTTCCATCAATTGAAGCGCGTCGAACGCAAGCATTTCAGCGGTTGCCGTCGTCGGATTTCCGGTCATCATGTGGTGCGCAGTTAATCCGTTGAGATTATCGTCGCCGTTTCGCTCGATAGTTCGGCGTAGATCGCCGTCGGTCACAATTCCCAGGAGTCGTGCATTTTCATCAACAACATTTACGGCACCGAGCGAATATTTAGATATTGCCTTGACGACCTCCAACCAGCTGTCGCCGGGCGAGACGTTCGGGCTGTCGTGTATCAGGTGCTCGACCTTTAATGTCAGGCGTTTGCCCAACCTTCCTGCTGGGTGATTAACGGCGAATTGTTCGGCGGTCAGCCCGCGGGATTCCATCAATGTCATTGCGAGGGCATCGCCGATGGCGAGAGCGACGGTCGTCGAAGTCGTCGGGGCAAGATTCAGCGGGCAGGCTTCCTTATCGACCGAAGCATCGAGCACCACATCGGATTGGCGGGCGAGAGCAGAGTCCGTGTTTCCGACAATCGCGATAATTGAAACGCCGCGCTGTTTGAGCGCGGGAAGAAGCGCAAGAATCTCATCGGTTTCACCCGAATTGCTGAGAGCAATGATCACGTCGCCCGGAGTTATCACGCCAAGGCTGCCGTGTAGAGCGTCTGACGGATGCAGGAACATCGAGACCGTTCCGGTGCTGGTAAAGGTCTGGGCTATCTTCTGCGCGATCACGCCGGATTTTCCAATGCCGAGCACGACCAATTTACCTTCGCATGCGGCAATAAGCGCGATCGCTTTCTCGACGCTTTTTTCGTCAAGGCAGGTCGATGCCCGCTCAATCGCCGATGCCTCCAGTTTCAGAAGGAGGACGACATTTTCAAAGTGTGATTTCACGGTTTTATAGGGATTTGAAGAATTTGCCCGCGAAAGTTCGCGAAAGTTCGCGAAAAAGAATGACACTTTTTATTTCGCGACCTTTCGCTGGCAAAATCCTTAAAGCATTTAACGGACTACGTTATTTCTCGATCTTCGGGATCGGCACGAAAACATCGGCGACTATAAGCCATTTTTCGCCGCGAAGTTTCCAGACCTGCACGAAGTTTCCGCGCTCGATCTCTTTTCCGGCCTTGTCGGTCATGGAGTATGTGTTGTAAACATGGGCGAGGTCGGCGGCTTCGATAAAGGATTTCCGCTTGGCAAAAGTTATCTTCGATTTGCCACGTTTCAGGAATTCAAGCGCCGCCTTTTTGCCGACGAAAGGCTGATTTCCGTCGCGCAAAAGATAGGCGTCATCCGCGAGATACACCTTATATGCTTTCTCCGACCCTTGGCTTCCAGCCATTTCGAAAAAACCGACGGATGAATCGGCTGCGGAGATTCCCTTTTCATTTTTGTCTTTTCCGCTATCGGCGGGCGATTTCCACTCCGTTATGGCCGCGACCGGCTTTTCGTGATTGATCCCGGTGTCCAGAACTGCCCGATATTCGCCATCCGGCTGGCGTGACCAGATGGAAATGTAATGGCCGTAAAAAGCCGCCGGATCGTCTTTTCCCTTTGCCCTATAAACCGAATTCCCGATGCTGTAAGCGAGCGCGCCATTCGACGAGACATCGATCCAAACCGGATTCCAAGTCAACGCAGCAGGCGAAGCGGGCCGCGATTTCCAGGTCTCCCGGCCATTCGCGGCTTCCGGAAAAAACATCACGCCGTCGGGAGCGAGAAATTCGATAAATCCGGCGTTGATGCCCTTCTCGGCAACCATCTTTTCAAAAGTTCTTTCAGTTTCGTAGATCTTAACACCCGAATTCTGTCCAAAACAGATTGTCGTGCATATCGTGACGGCGCATAAGGCTAAGACAAATTTCATAACATCGAATATTACCACAAGATAAAACGATAAGAGCGAAGGATGAGTCTTCGCTCTTATAGTTTAACTAGTGCTCAATCAGGTTTAATGGCGGAGCATGCCAGAACCGCCAGCGTCAGCGGGTGGTACATATCCTGGCTAAATGCCTTCATTAGGTCTGTAAACATTTTTAGGCATAGGCTTTTACCATCGCTGACGCAGGCGGTTCTGACTGTTTCACTTTCGCATTTCCAGTCTTCCATCTATTCAACATTAACGAAGTCAGTTCCCGTACGTCCGAACGTTTCCGCGTGGTACATCTCCTCCGCCTTTGCGGGCGGGACGACGAATTGTCCCGGTGTTGTCGCCCGTGCGACATATGAGTAGTTGTAAACACCTTCCCACAAAAGTCCTGTGAAGGCTTCGGCTCGTTCGTCGCGGAAATTCTGGTGTTCGAACCATTGGTGACGGTACGACCAATAACCTCTTCCGTACGAGCGGCTGCTGTATTCCACGACCGGAGTATTTCCGCCGTTGTCGGCAGGGATCACTTCCGTCACGGCCAATTCAGGATTGAGAATCTCGAGACCCGCCGGCAAATTATCGACCAGAGCAACGTGATAACGCCGTGCCTGTGCGACCATCGTCAGCCGAATCCGTACACGCGCACCGGATTTGATCGTCCACGAACCATCGGCGTTCTGCTTCACGTCTTCTGGGTTGTCGATCGCCTCGTATTTACGCAATACGGTGAATCCGTAATCGGCCGGTGCCAATTTTAAATTCTTCGGAGCGTATTTCATACCGATGCGGTAATAGAGCCGTCCCGCTCCCTGGCGATCAAGGAGCAAATTGGACGTGCCACCCTGATCTACCAGGTAAGACATTGGAATATTCAACACGTTCGAATCGACCGAGCGTCCCTTGAATGTTTCCTCTCCCGCGTATGTATTGCCGAGCCAGATCCGTGTCACGAAATCGGGCGTGACCTTTTCGAAGGCGTTAAAGTATTTGTCCAAAGCGAGCAGGATAAAAACATTCTCCTGCGTGCTGCCCCAATGCCCTTTCGTCCGATTCGCGAGCAGGCCGCGAACGAGTTTAGGGATCAGGTCGTTCTTGGGATCCGCTTTTATCAATGCTTCGAGCAGAACGCCGTCGGCACGTCTGTTCGAATACATGATTAGCCAGCCGCCATCGCCGTAATCGGTCACGAAGTTCGCGGCAGCGGCAGTTTCGGTCGTGCGGTTCATCAGGAAACGCACTATCGCTTCTACCTCGACCGTTGAATTCGGATCGTTCGCAAGGACCGACAGAATCCAGCCCAACGCTTCGAAAGGCATTTTTTCGATAGTTGCTTCAGCCAATAATTTCTTGGCTTTTGCAACATCCTTGTCACCCATCATATCGCGGATATAAAGTGCGTAGGCAGAGATCAACCAGCGGACCTGCGGGGCCGATTTGTACCATTGGTCATTCAAATGTTTTTCAACATCCTTCAGATAAGGCTTTGTTTTATTGAGCATTTCGTCCGGCACTTTGTAGCCTTTAGCTTTAGCCAGCGCCAGAGCGTGAGCGACGTGGATTGTCAGGAACGGATATTCATAACGCTCGCGGTCGCGTTTCCACAGTCCGAAGCTGCCGTCGTCACGCTGCCGCGATTGGAGAATCTGGATATCTCGTTTGAATTGCGCTTCGAGTTGTTCGGCGGTCGGTATTTCTTTCGCCTTGAAAGCCTGCAGCACATCTCGTAACGCCGCCGTCGAGATCATCCGTGATGAAATCTGTTCGGAGCAGCCATAGGGATAATTCGACAGATATATAAACGCATCGGTCAATTCCTGAAGCTGTGTCGAAGAGGTCGTGACCTCAAGCCCGCCGAATTGCGAATAAACATCGCCGGGTGTTTGCACAGGCTGAATTACCGCTCCGTTTTCATCGGTCGTGCCGTAAGTTGCGAAGGCTTCGGTCGTCGCCGGTGTCCAGACAGGCAGCGAGATTTCGGCGGCGTCGTTGTATGTTCCTGAAGTTACAGCGAACTGGAACCTTGCCGTTCCGGCCTTGCTCGTAATTACAGGAAATCTTACTTCTGCGCGGTCATTGGCTTTAATAACGACTCTTTTTCCATCCGAGGTCGCGAGTACAGCGTGATCCGCTAAAGGATTGCCGGTGCCAGTAATGAACGCATTTGTCGTCCGGATAGCGACATCGACGGCCATATCCTTATCCGTCTGATTTTGAATAACTACCGGCAGTTCGACCCTGTCGCCGAAATTCATAAATCTCGGTGCCGACGGACGGACCATCAGAGGCTGCTTCGCCGTGATCGTCGATTCGCTCTTGCCGAAACGCTTGCCTGTATCGACTGAAACCGCGGTGATGCGGTAACGCGTCAGATTGTCGGGCAGTTTTACATCGACGGTTGCCTTACCGTTTGCATCGGTTCTGACCGATGGTGAAAAGACGGCGAGGGCATTGAAGTTTTCTCGCAGATTGATTTGCTCCCCGACGGTAGGAACAGTGTTGCTATCATCGCGTTCCGCCATATCCATCGACCTTTTCCGGCTTTCAGATTTTGCTGAAGGCGCCATTTGAAAAGCCGCAATCTCCCTGTCTCCTCCACCAGAGCCGGTTGCCGATGGAGGTGGCGGCGGAGGCTGATTTTTTACATCGGCCGGATTTGCAAGCAGAATATCTTTTCTCAGATGGTAATCGACTACGCCGGGACTTCGCGGCGTGTAGAAAATTCCCATCGGATCGGCGATGCTGTAGCCGGATAAAGCGAGCACGCTTTCATCGACGATGATGACCGCAACTTCGCTATCCGCTACCGGCTCGCCGCGTGAGTCTTTTATTTCGACATCGACCTTTGTCTCGCCGCCCGGAGCAAGAGTTTTTTCCCGAGGCTCGGCCGTAACGGTCAATTTTCGCTCTGCGGTCGAAATTGCAAGATTTATATTCCCGCTGGCAAACGCCGGGCGTTTAGTGAGGTCTTTCTCAATTTCGCCTTTGTCATTTGTTCGGGTTGCCGCTCCGACGAGATCGACCTGGGCGTAAATATTGGGCAGATACTTTTCATCGAGCGGAATCTTCAGCGTGATCGATGAGTCCTTCATCGTAAAACGCTCGGTTTTAACAATTCCCTCGCGACGCAACGTCAAAACGCCTTCCGCCGGAGTAAACGGTGAGATGACGAGAATCTCGGCTACATCGCCGGGCACGAAATTCTGCTTGCTAGGAATTATCTGCGCTTCTTCCTGTTCGACATTGCGTTTCGGCGGTGTTTTTCCGCCCGGAACCCAGATAGTGAATTCACTTTCGTTGAACCGCTCGCGGTCGTCCATGACGGTGGCGGTAATTGTATATCTCCCGCCTTGTTTCGCGATAAACTCGCATTTCTGCGCGATTTCAGCCGATTTGACGGTGCAGTTTTGCTCGTCAATAATTTCTTCCTTCCATGCACCCTTATCGAATGTCCAGTCTTTGAGAACGGCTTTGATCTCGACATCCGAACCGGCGATCAATTTGCCGTCGATGTTCGAAACGATCGATTCGATCTCGATCTTTTCGCCTTTTTGCACGAAGGTTCGAGGCGTTTTAATGCCGACATAAAGTGACGACGGATGAACGAGCAGCGTTGTCGAACTCGACCACGTCTGCCGGTTCACATCCTGCACCGATGCCGATGCCCGCACGCTGTATGGACGCGGCGGATTTACCGATTCGAAATCGATTTTCAGCTGGTGTTTGCCGCTCGCGTCGGTTACGCCTTTAAATGACTGCGTGATTCCGCCGTACGAACCTCGACCGCCATAGCCGTCGTAATCGTAAACTCTCCACCACGGAACCCAGGTTCCGAATGTAAAATCTCCACGATTCGGCGGCGTGTAATTGGTCGGCGTCGCGGTGACGGTCCAGTTTGCATCGGCATTCGCTAGCCCGCCGCCGGCGTAATATTTGGCCTCGACCGATAGATCGGCTTTGCCGCCGACGAAGTGCGGAGCTTCGGTTTCGACTTTTGTAGAGACCTCAAATTCAGGGCGGCGAAATTCCTGAATCTGAAATTGGTGCCCGTATGTTCCTCCGGGAAGCGATGTATTAGTGGAAAGATCGATTCGCGAATAGCCGAGATTTGCATTGTCGGGCAGCGTGAATTTGAAATCGAATGCCCCGAAAGCGTTTAGATTCCCTTCGCCCTTTGCGATCTCGTTGTTGCGTGCGTCCTTGACCGAATAGGTCAGGCCGCTCGCCGCGTCGCCCAGGCCTTCAACATCGCCGAGTTTTCCGGCGGTGATCTTGCGGATATAACCTTTTACGGCGACCTCTTCCTTCGGCTTATACATTTTCCGGTCGTCGAAAACGAACCATCGGAGCGAATCGCTCTGCGTTTTCTTGTACCAAGTCCCCGAATCCTGCCAGTAATATTCAGTATTTTCCGGCAGAAACGCCGTATCCTTGCCGCGTTTGGCGATCAATAGGTTTTGTTCCTTATCCGAATGAGTATCCGGCAGAGGCAGACGCAGTATTCCGCTGCTTCCGGTTTTGTCGGACTGAGTTTCCGCAATCGTTTCGGTTTCCAACACCGAGCCATCCGAATCGACGGATTCGATCTCATCCGCCTGCGGGCCGCTCGCACCCGTCACCCAATCCCAAGCCTGAGCTATCAATCCCTTTTCTTCACTGCTAAACGCTGACTGCTGACCGTTCACCGCCTTCCCATTCGGATAGATCGACAATTCCACCCCAGAAAGCGGACTGCCGGTTTTTAGGTCGGTCGCGAACCCGACAAGCTCGGTATTATCGACGAATGCATCCAGCCCGATCTGCGTCGATTGCAGCCATGTGAAAATTCTGGTGCGGTCGTATTTGTCCTTCTTAACCGTCGGTTCGATATCGACAATCACATTGCCGAAGCCTCCGCTGAAAAATGATGTCAGATCGATCCGCGTTTCGACCATTTCGTCGGGCTTGCTTTGAATCGAAACGACCTTGTCTGAGACCAGGCGGCCTGGAATCGCCGGGCGTTGGCCGTCATAGTAATTTAATCGGCGGTGATATTCCTGAAACTGCCGCCAATTCTGCGGTTCGACGTCATAGATCCGGACCTTTACCGAATTATGGTTGGTCGAGTAAATAGAGTAAGAAGATTTGGCGGACGGATCGAGCACCGTCATATTACCGCCCTGAGCGTACAGATTTTGTCCAGCGGTGCCGACCTTGATCGTTGCAGTCGCGCTTTGGCCCAAACTCTGGCCGAAAGCGTCTGAGATCGAACCATCGACCGTAACTTTATAAGTCGTGCTTCCCTTTTTGTAGCCCTGAATGTAAACGAGATTTCCGGATGGAAAAATATTCAGCCCTTCGACTGCCGGTTCGACCTTGACCATTTCTTTTGTGAATTTGGACGCGTCGATCTGGTTCGTAAATTCCATCTGCCAGCCTTCGAACGGCGAGCAGTTCTTGTTGTCACGCCAGCCGCAATATCCACCCGTAAATTTTAGCGGACCATAGGTGCGGAAACTGTAAGACTGAGCTTTTTCGGTCGTCAGCGGGCCTTCGGCGGAAGATGTTCCTTTTTCAACCGAAACATTTATCGCCGAAGCCGCGGGCAGTGCGTTTTCAGTCCATCCGTCCGAATTTATCGCCCGAAAAACCATCCAGCGTTTTGGCTGTGCCTGTTTCGCGTAATACGCGTAACCGGATCCGTCTATCTCTTGCTGAGTCGCTAAGCGGAGCGGAATTTTTCGACCCGCTGCCGTCACGCTGATCGTTTTAAGCACGGCTTCGGGGTTGATGTCCTGATCGAATGACAAGTACATCATCTCATCCCGCCGCACGGTTTGGCCTTGCGGCAAAAACTGTTCGACCTTGGGCGGAGGCGTGGTGAATGTCCACGTCACATCTTTTTGCAGTGCTTGGCCGGTCGCCGATTTGGTTCCGGCCGGAACGCGTGCGGTGAATTTCGTCGCCATCGGAAAACGCTTTGTGGTATCGAACATCAAAGTTTTCGTTCCGAGCCAGCGCCATTTTCCTTCCGTCTGCGGCGTTAATTGAACCGGAGCATAGTTTG
>JACMMN010000266.1 GCA_014379075.1 Pyrinomonadaceae bacterium
GGATATTCATGAAACCGCGTAACCTTTCCAATTTGATGACGCAGATGTCGGTGACGGCGATTCTGGCGGTCGGAATGCTGATGGTTATCGTTTCCGGAAACATCGATCTTTCGGTAGGGTCGGTGCTCGGTTTTGCGGGCGGCATCGCGGCTTTTTCGCTGACCACACTCGAATACGGTGTGCCGGTTTCCATTCTTTTGGCTGTCGCCGTCGGCACTGCTATCGGAGTTTTTCACGGAAGCTTGACGGCCTATTTGAACATACCTGCATTTATCGTCACCCTTGGCGGCTTGCTTGCTTGGCGCGGAGCGGTGAAATGGCTGCTCGGCGGGACGACGATTCCTATATCGACCGACAGTTTCAAGATGATCGGGCAGGGCAATCTGCCATTAAACTATGGCTGGCTGCTGGCTGCAGCGGCAATTCTGTTTGTGCTGTTCATGGCATATCAGAGTGCGAGAGCGGTTAAGGAATACGGCCTCGGCGAAGCGAATTACAAGGGTGAACTGATCAAATCGATCATTCCGGTCGGCGGTATTGTGATTTTCATTTGGGTGATGAATTCCTACCAGGGTGTGCCGATTCCGGTGCTAATACTGCTGGCTGTTGCATTGTTCGGTGCGTTTCTGATGAATTCGACGACATTCGGACGCTATCTTTACGCAATAGGCGGAAACGCGGACGCTGCCCGGCTTTCCGGGATCAATAATAAATTGAACGTGTTAAAGGTTTATGCGCTGCTTGGTGCGTTAACCGGTATTGCTTCTTTGATATTTACGGCACGAGTCGGCAGCGCGTCGCCGGATGCTGGAACATTAAAAGAGCTTGACGCAATCGCCGCCTGCGTTATCGGTGGAGCGTCGCTCGTCGGCGGCCGCGGAACTATCTTCGGCGCGTGCCTAGGTGCACTCATCATGGCCAGCCTCGATAACGGAATGTCACTGCTCAACGTCAAGGATTATATGCAGGACATCATCAAAGGCTCGATTCTCGTCGCCGCCGTCGGCCTTGATATGATGAACAGGAAGCAAGGGTAAGCGGGGCCGCCATTACCATTCTCACCGCAGTCTTACAGACAGTGAGGCGTTTGAGTATCGCAGGGCTGGACAACCAGATTTCGGTCTCCGCAGGCAAACCACAAAGATTTTTTTCAGAGATTAAGCTGAACACTCTCTTAATCTCGGCTGCGGTCCAATGTCGGCTGCAACTCCCTTAAGGCGTCGAAGACTTCGCTGGGCAACAGGTAGCCGTGCGCGTCGATATAATGAAACACCATATTCGGCATGACGTAGGAAATCCCGTTTAATGACGTGAACGAAAATTGGCCACGCGAATTCTCGCGCAGGCAGGTCTCGCATGTATGGTATCCGAAAGTCGGACAATGCGATTGATTACGAGCGGCAAGGTCTTTGAGGGTCACGATTAGGTATCCACTATCGCGTGGTGGACGGTTTCTCCGTAGAAGCCGGCTTATCCATCCGGGACGCTCGAAGCGGCCGAGCCAGCCGACAGACCGGACGTTAATCTCAGGTTGAGCTTGCGACGAGTGAAGCTGCGTGTAAAGTGACGTGCTAAGATCAGGTATATAAGTCATAGCGTTGCTCCACTAGCAGAAAGATAACTCGCTAAATCGAGTTTAGATATTCTTCAACGGCAACGTCGAATGCACCGCCGATTGCAGCGCCGGCCGGTTCGTCGGCTTCAACCGACCATCGAACTGTTGTCCGCGTTGAATTATTCATATGCGTGGTCGATTCAAAATTTTACAACGAAACGGTTTATGCTGCACAAAATGAAAACTGTGGAGATATAATATTGACAACCGCGGCTTTAAGGACGATAGTTTTCTCGCTGGAATAGATTTTTGGAGGATGGGCATGGTGTTTTCGGCGGATAATGATCTTGAAACAAAGGTCACTTTGGAAACTTCAAAAACGGGAGTTATCGACGAGCCTCCTTTTCGGATGCTGATCATTGGAGATTGGAGCGGGGACGGCGAAAAAAACGATGTGGTTTCCCGGCCCCCGATCGAGATCGACCGGGACAATTTCGACGAGGTAATGGCAAGACTTCGGCTACGTTTGAATCTCGGCGATCTTATGGTGGAATTTGCCGATCTAGACGATTTCCATCCCGACCAGCTTTTCCGGCGGCTCCCGGTTTTTGGCGAGATGCGCGACCTTCGTAGGCGATTGGTTGATCCTGACACGTTTTACAAGGCGGCACGCGAAGTTCGTTCCTGGTTTCCGGATGCTGACGGTGAAAAACTTGCCGCGGAAACTCGGGATCAGGCACCGCCTTCGGACAGCCTTTTGGATTCTATCCTGTCAAAACCATCCGGCGGTGCTCCGCCGCCGAGGGCCAGGGCGTCTAGCGAACTCAGCAGTTTGATCAGCGAACTTGTGCGGCCCTACATCGTGTCGGTGGACGAGAACGAGCAGGCCGGCATGCTAGCGGCGATCGACGAAGCGACAAGCGGTCTGATGCGGGACATTCTTCATAACCAAAAGTTTCAGGCTCTCGAATCGGCTTGGCGAGGCCTTTATTTTGCGGTTCGTCGTGTCGAAACAAGTACTGATCTAAAGATCTTCATTCTTAATTTATCGAAAGACGAGCTGACAAACGATTTGAAATCTGCCGGAACGGTGGCCGATTCCGCGTTTTACAGAATCGCTGTTCATACCGACGATGATGATGCCTGGGCCGCCGTTTTTGGAAATTATGCCTTTGAACCAAGCGTGGTAGATACAGCGACTTTGATCCGGTTCGGGCAGATTGCGTCCACTGCCAATTTTCCATTTGTATCGCATATGCGACCTGACGTTTTGGGCATCCACTCCCTGGCGGCGCAGCCCGATCCGCGCGATTGGAAACTGTCGGGTGACACTGATGCTGGAAAGCTATGGGCCGCACTTCGCGATCAGCCGGAATCTTCGTATGTCGGCATGACGACACCGCGAATTCTCGCACGGCTGCCGTACGGAGCCGAGACTGATCCGTCGGAAACCTTTTCATTTGAGGAGTTTACGGATGATTCGGAACATGAAGACTATCTCTGGACAAATTCGTGTTTTGTCGCTGCGTTGCTGCTTGCCCAGAGTTACAGCGCTTCCGGCTGGGAAATGGCACGCTCGCTTATTCAGGATATCCAGGGCCTGCCTGTTCATATTTACGAGGAAAACGGCGAAACAGTTTTCAAGCCGTGTGCCGAAACCCTTCTCACGCAAAACGCCTGTGAAAGGCTAATGGATTTCGGTCTTATGCCGATCATTTCATATAAAAATACGGATCACGTCAAGCTCGCACGGTTTCAATCGATCGCGGATCCGGTAACAGCTCTAAAGGGTAGGTGGCGTTGAAACTTAACGGGAACTTGCGGCTATAAGTACATATTGACTTGCGAGGAAACATTTTCGTATTCAACTTGTGGAAAGGTCATAAATCCCGGGTTGAGTTTCTGCAATACCTGGCTCAACACATACATTAGAACCTGTTTTACGGAGTCCAAACCGTAGCAGAAGTTTCAATGGATAGCTCTGCATTGGCAAACGTATTTTATTGAACTATAATTTAAAGTTCAGCAAAAAAAAGCGGGCATTCCCGCTATTTTTTTGGCATTGTGGAAATTATGTTCGACGAAAGTTTTGACGTCATAGTTATAGGTGCGGGACACGCGGGCTGCGAAGCGGCTTCGGCCTCAGCGCGGCTCGGTGCTGAAACCGCGCTCGTGACGATAAACCTTGACTTGATCGGGCAAATGTCCTGCAACCCGGCCGTCGGCGGGGTCGCCAAAGGTCATGTCGTTCGCGAGATAGATGCTCTCGGCGGCATAATGGGACGCGTCATCGACCGCACCGGTATCCAATTTCGGCTTCTAAACCGTTCGCGTGGCCCTGCTGTTCAATCTCCGCGGGCACAGGCAGATCGCAGTTTATATCGCACGGAAATGCGCCGCGTTCTCGAAGCGACGTCCAATCTGCATCTGCGGCAGGGCTTTGCTGTGAATCTAATTGTTGAGAACAATAGGGTTATTGGCGTTGAAATGCAGGATACACGCCGTTTTCAGGCTAAAGCAGTGATCATCGCGACCGGTACATTCCTGAACGGAACGATCCATACCGGCAAGCGCACATTCTCAGCCGGACGCGCGGGTGAACCGGCGTCGATCGAACTTGCCGAGAGCCTGAAGCGTCTGGGGTTTCCTGTAGGACGGCTCAAAACGGGCACTCCACCCCGGATTGATGGGCGGACGATAGATTGGGACGCTTTCGAGGCGCAGCCCGCTGACGAGAAGCCGGTCGCTTTTTCGTATGCTACCGAAAGGATCGAGCAGGAACAAATACAGTGTTTTATTGGATGCACCAGCGAGCGTTTGCACCAGACGATTCGCGACAACTTGCATCAATCGCCGTTGTATTCGGGCAAGATAAAGGGAATTGGGCCGCGATATTGTCCTTCGATCGAGGATAAGGTTGTAAAATTTGCGGACAAGGACCGACACCAACTCTTTCTCGAGCCCGAAGGGCATAATACTAATGAAGTTTATCTAAACGGTTTCTCAACATCGTTGCCGTCTGTCCTGCAGCTTGAACTGCTGCGAATGATCAACGGCTTCGAGAGTGTGCAGATCATTAGGCCGGGATATGCGATCGAATACGATTTTGTCGATCCGCGTGAACTAAAACCGACGATGGAATCGACACGGATGGATGGGCTTTTTCTCGCCGGCCAGATAAACGGTACGACCGGCTATGAAGAAGCCGCTTGCCAGGGATTGATGGCGGGAATGAATGCGGCATTTGCAGTGCAAAAGAGAAATCCATTTATTCTTGCGCGAAACGAGGCGTATATTGGGGTTTTGGTCGATGACCTTATACAGCATGGCGTCGACGAGCCATATAGGTTGTTTACATCCCGAGCCGAGGCCCGGCTGACGCTGCGTCACGACAATGCAGATCAGCGATTGAGCCCGCGAGGAAAAGAAGCCGGATTAGTGGGCAACGATGATTGGGAACGATTTAGTCAGAAACGGGATCGGCTGGCAGGCATTCGAAATTCGTTGGATAGCACGCGATTTAAACGCTCTTCTGTAGAATACGCCAGTATTTCCCATATTGTGGGTGCCGATCTTGGCGATTCGATCACGCTTTCCCAGCTTGCAATGAGACAAGGTGTTAAATCTGAACTGATCCGCCGCCTGTTGCCGAATGATATTAAGCTTGCGGAACTGGAAACAGCCCTCGCCGATTCGCTTTACAGCGGTTACATAGAGAAGCAGAATGCTGCCACAGAAAGAGTTAATCATCACGACGCCCTGAAAGTCCCGGATGGTTTTCGGTTTGCCTCGGTTGGCGGACTTTCTCATGAAATGATTGAGCGGCTCGAGCGCGCCCGCCCGCAAAACTTCTCACAGGTTCGCAAAATTTCTGGTCTTACGCCGGCGGCAGTTTCCACGGTCCTTGTACACCTGACAGCACATAGGCCACAGATCTCGTTGCAAAATTAAGGTTCAAAGCTAAATTGTGGAACGTTCCACAATCTTGCCCATAGAAATCAATCACAGCCTGTGTTAGTTTTAAGAAGCCGAACACGCAGCGGTGACCATAAGTTTTTTCGTAAGATCCGCGTTATCCAAAATAATGGGAAAAATCATCGCAGTTGCAAATCAGAAGGGCGGAGTAGGTAAGACGACGACGGCCATAAATCTCGCCGCCGCCTTAGCCCTCGAAA